>NZ_JBOCEF010000001.1:0-253935 GCF_050586345.1 Rhodovulum sp. DZ06 | reverse complement strand
GGGGGGGGGGGGGGGGGGGGGTTTTGTTGGGGGGGGGGGGGGGGGGCCGGGGGGGGGGGGGGGGGGGGGGGGGGGGTCCCCCCCCCCCCCCCCCCCCCCACACCCCCCTCCATCCGCATTCGGGGCGCGGCGCTACCAGACCGACGCTTGCCCACCGCTGCGCCCGCCACGCGCCGAACGGCCGCCGCGCCGCGCGGGCGCCCGGCCCGCCGCGCGCGCCACGCCCGACGCGCGGCCCCCTGGTACATCCGGCCCCCTTGCACCCGCCGCAGCCGCGGCTATGGTGCGCCGCAAGATCGTTTCGCCAGAGGGCCCGCAGATGACGCAAGATTCCAAAGCCGCGAAAACCAACCCCGGCAATTTCTTCGAGGACTTCGCCATCGGCCAGGTCCTGACCCACGCCACCCCCCGCACCGTCACGGAAGGCGAGCGGGCGATGTACACCGCGCTCTATCCCGCGCGCTTCGCGCTGTGGTCGTCGGATGAATTCGCCCGCGCCTCCGGCCTGCCGCGCTCGCCCATGGAAGACCTCGTCGCCTTCCACATCGCCTTCGGCAAGACCGTCCCCGACGTGTCCCTCAACGCCGTCGCGAACCTCGGCTATGCCGAGCTGAAATGGCTCGCCCCCGTCTACCCGGGCGACACGATCTCCACCTCCTCCGAGGTGATCGGCCTCAAGCAGAACTCCAACGGCAAGACCGGCGTCGTCTATGTCCGCTCCACCGCCGTGAACCAGTCCGGGACCCCGGTCCTGTCCTGGGTCCGCTGGGTGATGGTCAAGAAGCGGAACGTCGACGCCCCGGCGCCCGAGACCGTCCTCCCCGAGCTCGCCAAGGTCGTCCCGGTCGAGGATCTGGTCATCCCCGAGGGCCTGACCTTCGAGAACTACGACTTCGCCGCCGCCGGCGAGCCGCATCGCTGGGGCGATTACGAGGTCGGCGAGCGCATCGACCATGTCGACGGCGTGACGGTGGAAGAGGCCGAGCACATGCTCGCCACCCGCCTGTGGCAGAACACCGCCAAGGTCCATTTCAACGCCCAGGTCCGCGGCGACGGCACCCGCCTGATCTATGGCGGCCACGTCATCTCCATGGCCCGGGCGCTCTCGTTCAACGGCCTCGCCAACGCGCAGATGATGGTGGCGATCAACGCCGGCAGCCACGTCGCCCCGTGCCTCTCGGGCGACACGATCTACGCCTGGTCCGAGGTGCTGGAGAAGGCCGACACGCCCGCCCCCGGCGTCGGCGCCATCCGCCTGCGCCTCGTCGCCGTGAAGGACGACCCGACCCCGAAGCCGCTGCGCGGCGAGGACGGCAAGTACACCCCGGGCGTGCTGCTCGACCTCGACTTCTGGGCGCTGATGCCGAAGTGACGCCGGCCCCCTCGGGGTCGAGGCGCCGGAAGGGGCGGGGGCCGCGTGGCCGCCGCCCCTTTTTCATGCGCCCGCCCGCGTCCCGCCCCCCGGCTAATCCCGAGTGATTCTGTTGGTGAAGCGCCGCTTCACCGCGCGATGTGATCACGGCCCGCAGAGTGTGATCACACGGGTCGGGGCGTGATCACAAAACACCCGGCGCAGCGCCCCGCGCTCCGCGCCGCGGTTCGCTTTTCCGCGGCCTGTCGCCGCTTTCACGCCCCCGGCGCTTGGGGCGCCCCCGCCCGCGATGCTATTGAACGGGCGCGCGGTCCGCGGGCGCAGACGCCCCGGGCCGCTGACCCGGCATGTCCCGGGACGCGTCGCCGGACAGGGAGATCCGGCGCCCCGCAGGCGCGACGGCCCACCCGCCGCGCCGCGACACGAAAGATTTGACCGCGCGGACGCCCCCGGCCCTGGGGACGCCCCCCGCGCCGACCGTCAGGGGAAGACCATGGCAGACGTCAACCGGGGCGATCGCCCCCTCTCACCGCACCTGCAGGTGTATCGCCCGCAGATCACCTCGGTCCTGTCGATCCTGCACCGCGCCACCGGCGTCGGCCTCGCCCTCGGCGCGATGCTGACCGCGTGGTGGATGCTCGCGCTCGCCTCGGGCCCCGAGTATTTCGCGGTCGCCGACGGGGTCATGACCTCGTTCATCGGCCACATCATCATGATGGGCTCGACCTGGGCGCTGGCCTACCACCTGTGCAACGGCATCCGTCACCTGTGGTGGGACATGGGCCTCGGCTTCAAGATGGACCAGGTCACCTTCTCCGGTCAGATCACGCTGGTCGCCTCGGGCGCCCTGACGCTGATGACCTGGATCATCGTCGCCTGAGCGGGAGAGACATCATGAGCTTCAAGACCCCCCGCGCCACCGTCACCGGCCTCGGCTCCGCCAAGGAAGGCGTGCATCACTGGTGGGCGCAGCGCGTCACCGCCGTGGCGCTCGTGCCGCTGACCGTGCTGTTCGTGTTCCCCTTCGGCCAGTCGCTCGGCGGCTCGTATGAAGAGGCGCTGGCGACCTACCAGAACCCGTTCCACGCGATCATCGCGGTGCTGTTCATCGCCGTCGCCTTCCGCCACATGGCCCTGGGCCTGCAGGTGGTGATCGAGGATTACGTGCACGCCCCGGCGATCCGCACGGCGTCCCTGCTCGCCAACACCCTGCTCTGCACCCTCTTCGCCGTCACCGGCGTGCTGGGCGTGGCCAAGGTCTTCTTCGGCGGCTGATCCCGCCGAAGCCGTCCCCCATGCATCCGCGGGCGCGGCGCGCGCGTAAACGGCGCAGCGCCCCCGCGGTCTGACCGAGAGAAGGAGCCGGACATGGCCTCTTACGATATCACCGATCACAAGTACGACGTGGTCGTCGTCGGCGCCGGCGGCGCCGGGCTGCGCGCCACGCTCGGCATGGCCGAACAGGGCCTGCGCACCGCCTGCATCACCAAGGTGTTCCCCACCCGCTCCCACACCGTGGCGGCGCAGGGCGGCATCGCGGCGTCGCTGTCCAACATGGGCCCCGACAACTGGCAGTGGCACATGTACGACACCGTGAAGGGGTCGGACTGGCTGGGCGACACCGACGCGATGGAATACCTCGCGCGGTCCGCCCCCGCCGCGGTCTATGAGCTCGAGCACTACGGCGTGCCGTTCTCGCGCACCGAGGAAGGCAAGATCTACCAGCGCCCCTTCGGCGGCCACACCACCGAGTTCGGCGAGGGCCCGCCCGTGCAGCGCACCTGCGCCGCGGCCGACCGCACCGGCCACGCCATCCTGCACACGCTCTATGGCCAGTCGCTGAAGAACAACGCCGAGTTCTACATCGAGTATTTCGCCATCGACCTGCTGATGTCCGATGACGGCGTCTGCCAGGGCGTGGTGTGCTGGAAGCTCGACGACGGCACCATCCACGTGTTCCACGCCAAGATGGTCGTGCTCGCCACCGGCGGCTACGGGCGCGCGTATTTCTCGGCCACCTCGGCCCATACCTGCACCGGCGACGGCGGCGGCATGGTCGCCCGCGCGGGCCTGCCGCTCCAGGACATGGAGTTCGTGCAGTTCCACCCGACCGGCATCTACGGCTCGGGCTGCCTGATCACCGAGGGCGCGCGCGGCGAGGGCGGGTACCTGACCAACTCCGAGGGCGAGCGGTTCATGGAGCGCTACGCGCCCACCTACAAGGACCTCGCGCCGCGCGACTACGTCTCCCGCTCCATGACCATGGAGATCCGCGAGGGCCGCGGCGTGGGCGAGGGCGGGGATCACATCCACCTGCACCTCAACCACCTGCCGCCCGAGCAGCTGGCCCTGCGCCTGCCCGGCATCTCCGAGTCCGCGAAGATCTTCGCGGGCGTGGACGTCACGAAAGAGCCGATCCCGGTTCTGCCGACCGTCCACTACAACATGGGCGGCATCCCCACCAACTACTGGGGCGAGGTCCTGAACCCGACCGAGGACGACCCGACCGCCGTGGTCCCCGGCCTGATGGCCGTGGGCGAGGCCGGCTGCGCCTCGGTGCACGGCGCCAACCGCCTCGGCTCCAACTCGCTGATCGACCTCGTGGTCTTCGGCCGCGCCGCCGCGATCCGCGCCGGCAAGGTGGTGGACCGCGACAGCGCCATCCCGACCGCGCCGCAGTCCGAGGTCGACAAGGCCATGGGCCGCTTCGACAAGGTCCGCTACGCCGACGGCGCGATCCCGACCGCCGAGCTGCGCCTCGAGATGCAGAAGACCATGCAAAGTGACGCGGCCGTCTTCCGCGCCTCGGACTCGCTGGCCGAGGGCGTGACCAAGATGACCGAGATCGCCGGCAAGCTGCCCGACATCAAGGTCACCGACCGCTCGCTGATCTGGAACTCGGACCTGATGGAAAGCCTCGAGCTGGGCAACCTGATGCCCAACGCGCTGGCCACCATCGTCGGCGCCGAGGCGCGCAAGGAATCCCGCGGCGCCCATGCGCACGAGGACTTCGCCGAGCGCGACGACGAGAACTGGCGCGTCCACACGGTCGCCCGCGTGGAAGGGAATGCCGTCGAGCTGACCTACCGCCCGGTGATCGAGGCCCCGCTGACCACCGAGGACGAGGGCGGCATCGCCCTCAAGAAGATCGCGCCCAAGGCCCGCACCTTCTGATCGGCCGAGGGGCGGCCCCGCGCCGCCCCCGCCTCTGACCGCAACGCGCCGCCGCCCGGATGGGCCAGGCGGCCCCGACAAGGAAACGAGACATGGCCGAGTTCAAGCTTCCCAAGAACTCCCGCATGACGGTCGGCAAGACCTGGCCGAAGCCGCAGGGCGCCTCCAACGTGCGCGCCTTCAAGATCTACCGCTACGATCCCGACAGCGGCCAGAACCCGCGCGTCGACACCTACTACCTTGATATGGACAAGTGCGGCCCGATGGTTCTGGACGCGCTGATCAAGATCAAGAACGAGATCGACCCGACGCTGACCTTCCGCCGGTCGTGCCGCGAGGGGATCTGCGGGTCCTGCGCGATGAACATCGACGGGATCAACACCCTCGCCTGCATCTACGGCCTGGACGAGATCGACGGCGACGTCGCCATCTACCCGCTGCCGCACATGCCGGTGGTCAAGGACCTCATCCCCGACCTGACGCATTTCTACGCCCAGCATGCCGCGATCATGCCCTGGCTGGAGACGCAGACCCAGGCCCCGGAGAAGGAGTGGCGCCAGTCCATCGAGGATCGCAAGAAACTCGACGGCCTGTATGAGTGCGTGATGTGCGCCTCCTGCTCCACCTCCTGCCCGTCCTACTGGTGGAACGGCGACCGCTACCTCGGCCCGGCCGCGCTGCTGCACGCCTATCGCTGGCTGATCGACAGCCGCGACGAGGCGACCCAGGAGCGTCTGGACTTCCTCGAGGATCCGTTCCGCCTGTATCGCTGCCACACCATCATGAACTGCGCGAAGACCTGCCCGAAGGGTCTGAACCCCGCCAAGGCGATCGCCGAGATCAAGAAGATGATGGTCGAGCGCGTGGTCTGATCCACGCCTTGCGCACGAAGACCGGAAGCGCCGCGCGAGGGATCGCGCGCCGCTTTCGTTTGCACCGCCCCGGCCCGGGCGGGCATCATCGCGTCATGACCCGGATCGCCCGCACATACGCCGCCCTGAAGCGCGGGATCGCCGCGCTCCGCCGCGGCCCGGCGATCTTCCGGCAAGAGGCGGAGGCGGGCGAGGCGCGCCGCTCCGCCCGCGCCATGGGCCCGCCGCCGCCGCCGCCCGCGCCCCCGCCGCGGCGCTCGGCGGCCGTGCGCTTCGCCGACCGGCAGGCCCGCGCCATGCCCTGGATCCTCGCCGTTGTGCTGATCGGCGGTCTGCTGGTGAACGGCGACGGCCGCATCCTCGAGGTCGCGCAGGAGGGCGAGGGCTGGATCGCGCGATTCCGGGTCCCGGGCGACCCCGATGGAGCCTGGCGCCCCGTCTCGGCCCTGCGGGCGCAGGCCTGGCTGGCGCTGCGCTGGACCGTGATCTCACTGGTCTCCGCGGGGGTGACCCTCACGCTGCTCGGCTATGCAGTCCGCGCCGTCCGCAAGGCCCGGGCGCGCAAGCGCCCCTGACCCGGCTCCGCCGCCCCCCCTTTCCCTTCCCTGACCCGAGGCCCGCCTTGCCCACCGCCCTTCTCTACCCCCTCGCCGCCGCGGCCGAGATCGCGGGCTGCTTCGCCGTCTGGGCCTGGCTGCGGATGGGGGCCTCGCCGCTCTGGCTGCTCCCCGGCATGGCCTCGCTCGCCGGTTTCGCCTGGCTGCTGACGATGGCGCCGAGCGATCACGCAGGCCGGGCCTATGCGGCCTATGGCGGGGTCTACATCGCCGCCTCGCTGGCCTGGCTGTGGCTGGCCGAGGGCCGCCGCCCCGATCCCTGGGACCTCGCCGGAGCGGCGCTGTGCCTCCTCGGCGCCGCCGTCATCCTCTGGGCGCCGCGCGGGGGCTGAGGCGGGCTCACCAGCCGGTTTCGACCGTCCCGATCACCTCGGGCGCGCCGTCCGCGGCGGGCCGGAACACCACCGCCTCGCCCGAGGACGGGAAGATGCCGGTCAGCGCGGTGATGTTCACCTGGTGGGTGACGAGGAGGAGCTTTTCGCCGTCTCCCATCGCCGCCAGCCGCGCCTTCAGCGCCGCGGTCTGCGCCGGGCCCTCGGCGCGGTTCCCGAAGAAGCTGTCGAGCGGCTGGAACCGCTCGGGCGCCCCGAGGCCGATCAGCTCGGCCGTCTCGCGGCAGCGGCACCAGCCCGAGGTGAGCACCGCGTCCGGCGCGAAGCCCGCCTCCCGCAGCGCCGCGCCGATCCGGGCCGCCTGCGCCCGCCCGCGGTCGTCGAGGTTCCGCTGGGTGCTGCAATCGCCGAGCGTGAACCCCGCCGGGTCCCCGGTTCCGGGGGCCAGCGCGTGGCGCAGCATCACCACCAGCGGCCCGGGGCCGGAGAGCGCGTCGCGCGCCGGCTCGGCCGCGCCGCGGCCCGGCGCCAGCAGCGAGAGCCCGGCGAGCAACAGAAGCAGCGCGGCGACCCGCGCCAGGGCGAAGGCGGTCTGTCGGAACATGCTCATGCGAAGGGAGATAGGAGACCGGCGCCCGCCGTCCACGCCCCCCTCGCCCAACGCGCCGCCGCGCCGGTCCGCATCCGAGCGCCTCCCTCGCCGCCGCCCTCCCCCCGCGCCCAAACGCGCCGCCGCCCGCCGCCCGCCGCGTGCGGGAGGGCCGGGTCCGGGTCCGGGGCCGGGTCAAGGATCGCGTAGGCGTGCCTGCACGCCGTGCAGCGGGCCTGTCCTTGACGCGGACCGGGGCCGACCAACCCTCGGACATGCAACCTGGGGGAGCCCCCCTCCCTCAGGCGCTTCCCGGCAGGGCTCCTCTCCCCACCCCACCGCACCGCCCCCGTCGCGGCCAGCCCCCGCCGCGACCAACCCCGCCGCCCCACACCCGACCTCGCGTCAGGATTGATCGCGCCCTCGCCTTGGGCGACCATCCCCGCCCCGGCGCCAGCGGCGCCAGCGATGCGGAAGGATTTCGCCCCATGCCCTCGTGGAAGAAGATCGGCCTCGGCGCCGTCCTCGTGCTCGGCGTCGCCGCCATCGGAGTCTTCACCGTCGCGCCGGGGATCGTCGAGGACGGCCAGAACCGGATGATCGCCCACGACCCCTGGCCCGTCTCGCCCGAAGCGAAGGCCCTGCACGCCCGCCTCGACATCGCCGACTGGCACGCCGATTCCCTGCTCTGGCATCGCGACCTGACCAAGCGGTCCTCGCGCGGCCATGTCGACCTGCCGCGGCTGACCGAGGGCAACGTGGCGGTGCAGGTCTTCACCGCCGTCACCAAGTCGCCCGCGGGGCTCAACTACGACCAGAACTCCGCCGAGACCTGGGACAACATCACCTCGCTGGCGCTGGTCCAGCGCTGGCCCTCGGCGACCTGGACCAGCCTCTACGCCCGCGCCATCCACCAGGCCGAGCGGCTGCACGGGTTCGAGGCCGCCGACCCCGCCGCCCTCGCCATCGTGCGCGACCGCGCCGGGCTCGAGGCCGTCCTCGCCCGCCGCGAAGCCGGGGAGGAGGTCACCGCCGGGATCCTCGGGATCGAGGGGATGCACGCGCTCGACGGCGATCTCGCCAATCTCGACGGGCTGTGGGACGCGGGCTACCGCACCTTCGGGCTGACGCATTTCTTCGACAACAAGCTCGGCGGGTCCCTGCATGGCGAGGCGAATGGCGGGCTGAGCGATTTCGGCCGCCAGGTGGTGCAGGCGGTGCTGGCCAAGGGCGGGATCATCGACGTCGCCCATGCCAGCCCGCGCATGGTCCGCGACGTGCTGGAGATGGGCGTGGCGCCGGTGATCCTGTCCCACGGGGGCGTCCACGTGCATTGCCCGCGCAAGCGCAACATCGACGACGCGCTGATGGTGATGATCGCCGAGACCGGCGGCGTGATCGGCATGGGCTACTGGGAGGAAGCGGCCTGCGGCGCCTCCCCGGCCGAGATCGTGGCGGCGATGGACGCCGCCATCGCGCTGATGGGCGAGGACCACGTCTCGCTCGGCTCGGATTATGACGGCGCGGTGGAGGTGGCGTTCGACACCTCCGAGCTCGCCGCCCTGACGCACGAGATGCTGGCCCTGGGCTGGAGCGAAGAGCGCATCGCCAAGGTGATGGGCGGCAACCAGATCCGCGTGCTGCGCGAGGCGCTGCCGCAGTAAGCCCGCCGCAGCAAGCGCGCCCTTCCGGGTCGGCGCCCGCCGCGCCCCGCGCGGCGCGGGCGGCCGAGCGGGGGCGTCATGCCCCCCGAGGTCGCCCGCCCCCGGCCAACCGTCGCCCCACGGGGGGATGCGGGCGCCCAGGGGGGACAAGCCCCCCGTTCGCGCCCGCAGGCGGCTGCGCCGCCGGGCGCCCGGATCAAACCGACGGTCCCCGCCGAACCGCGGTCAGGCATAGCCCCCGGGCCGCGCCGCGCCCGCATCCATCCGGTCCTCCATCCGCGCCGCGGCCCGCGCGGCGCGCTTCGCCAGCGCCTCTGCCGCGTCCAGCGCCGCCCAGTCGCCCTTCTCCCGCGCCACCCGCTCCAGGTCCGCGACCCGGTCCGCCAGCCGCTCCAGCGCCAGCGGCTGGCCCTCGGCGGCATGAAGCACCGGGCCGAACAGCCGCGGCGCCAGCCAGTCCGCCCCGCAGCCCGGGCTCGCCGCCCGGGCCATCTCGCCTTCCATCACCGCCCGCCGCGGCGCGCCCTTGCGCACCATCGCGCAGCAACCCTCGCCGATCCGGTCGATGCAGGACACCGCGGTGTAGGGATCGTTCATCGACGGCGAGAGCGCCCGCAGCGCCACCTCGGTCAGCGCGTCGCCCTCGAAATCCGGCATCCCCGTGCGCCGCCGCCGCTCGGTCAGGGTCAGCGCCCGGTCGGCCAGGTCCCCGGCCGCGCGCAGCCCCCGCTCGTCCCCGTCCGCCAGCCCGAGGACCAGCGCCACCGGGGCGCCGGGCAACACGAAGTCGTTCTCGCGCACCGTGACCGAGATCCGCAGGCCCTTCGCCTTCGCCTCTCCGGCCAGCCAGTCCAGCGCCACCGCCCCGACATAGCCCGCGCGGCGGGCCGACAGGACCCGCCCCTCCTGCTCGGCCAGCCGCGCCAGCGCCTGCGCGGCCTGCGCCTCGCCCGCCGGGGCGCAATCGGCGCAGCTGGTCTTCACCGCCGCCACGAAGGCCGCGCCCAGCCGCGCCACCGTCACGTCGGCCCGGATCGCATCCGACATCCGCGTCGCGAACACCGCCGTGGCGATCAGCGCCAGCGCGCCCAGCAGGCTCGCCAGCCCCGCCCCCGCCAGCGCCTCGCGCCCCGGGCGCTCCACCAGCCCCATGGCGATCAGCCCGGTGACCGAGGCGAAGAAGGCCGAGAGCGACAGCCCCAACAGCCCCTGCGTGGCGTTTGCCCTGAGCCAGTAGTCGATCACCCGCGGCCCCAGCTGCTGCGAGGTCAGCGTCAGCGCCACGAAGGCCAGCGAGAAGACGATGGAGACGAGGGTGATCATCCCCCCCGCCACGGTGGTCAGCACGTCGGCGGCGCGGTCCGGGTCGATGTCGCGCGCCAGGCCGTTGACCGCCTCGGACGGCTCGGACCAGCCGAGCGCGGCCAGCGCGGCCCCGAGATCGGCGCCGTAGACCAGGATGCCCACCACCCCGGCCTGCCCCACGGCGACCATGGCCAGCGGCACGAACCAGAAGCTCTCCAGCACGGCGTCGCGCCAGGAACGGATGCGTTGGATCATGGCGGGGGCTCCCGTCGTCGGAGGAAAGGCGGAGATGCGCGCCGCCGCGGGCCCGCCCCCGGTCAGCTAGCCCGGGCCGGGCCGGGGTCACGCCGCGGCCAGGCCGCCGCGCCGCCGCGGCTCAGCGCGTCGCGGCGAACAGAAGCAGCAGCGCGCCGATGATGTTGATCGGGTCCCACAGCGCCTGCCGCCCGAGATGGAGCGGGATCACCGGGTTGTAGATCACGGCGAGGCCGGCGAGCGCCCAGGCGAGGTTCCGCTCCCGCCGCCAGCGGTCGAAAGCGAGGAACCCGGCCGCCCCGCACACCGCGAGGCGCAGCAGCGCGTAGTAGGCGAAGGGCAGCTTGAGCGGCAGCAGCGGGATGAGCATCATCGCCGCGGGCACGATCACCCAGCGCCGGTTGGGCGCGATCCTCATGGCGGTCCCTTTCCTGTTCGGGCGCCGGCCCTGTCCGCTCCGGCCCTGTCCGCTCCGGCCCTGTCCGCTCGGGCCCTGTCCGCTTCGGCCCCGTCCGCTCCAGAGTCGTCCGCTCCGGTGGGGCCGGACCCCCGGGTCGGACCCTGCGGGCCAGCCTCCGCCGCCATCATGGCGCAGGGATGGCGGGCGCGGGAAGCGCCATCGACTCGCGCCCTGCGTGCAGACCGCGCGCGCCTCTCCCCGCCGCACCCCCGCCCGCCAGGCGCGGGAGGGCCCGGACCGGGTCAAGGATCGCCAAGCCGCAGGCGCGGGCGACCCGCGCAGCGGGCTTGTCCTTGACGCGGTCCGGGGCCGACCAACCCTCGGGATTGCGACCTGAGGGAAGTCCCCTCCCTCAGGCGCTTCTCAGCAGGGTCCCGACATCCGCCCCGATACGCCCGGCCCGCCATCCCGGGCGCCGCCGCGCCCCGCGCGGCGCGGGCGGCCGAGCGGGGGCTTCATGCCCCCCGAGGACGCCCGCCCCCACCTTGCGCAAGATCCGCCGCCTCAGGGGGCCATGCCCCCCATTCGCCGCCGGAGGGCCGCCTGCGGCGCCCCCTGCCCCGCTCAGCCCTCGTCCTGCGGCGGCCAGTCCTGGCCCTGCATTTCCTCGAGCCGGCTCGCCGTGCGCTCGAATTCGAAGCTGCCCGCGCCCTCGGTGTACAGCGTCTCCGGCGAGGCCTCGGCCGACACGTAAACCAGCCGCTTCGCCTCGTAGAGCGCGTCCACCAGGTGCACGAAGCGCGTCGCCTCGTTGTTGTTGGCGCGCGAGAGCCGCGGCACGCCCTCGATCAGCAGCGTGTGCGCCACCTCGGCCAGCTCGAGGTAATCGGCGGCGCCCAGCGGACGGCGGCAAAGCTCGTCGAACGTCGCGCGCACCGCCCGGCCCTGCAGCCGCGCCCGCGCGAAATCGACCTTGCGCCCCTTAACCGACAGCTCCAGCGGCTGGTCCGGCCCGGCGGCGCATTCCTCCCAGATCCGGTCCATCGCCGCATCCGTCTGCGGCCCCAGCGGCGCGAGATATCGCGGCTCCCCGCGCAGCCGGTCCTGCCGGTGATCCGCGGCGCCGTCGAGATGGTGCAGGTCCAGCTTCTCCTTCATCAGCGCGATGAAGGGCAGGAACAGCTCCCGGCTCAGCCCGTTCTTGTAGAGATCATCGGGATGCCGGTTCGAGGTGGTCACCACCACCACCCCCCGCCGGAACAGCGCCTCGAACAGCCGCCCCACGATCATCGCGTCGGCGATGTCGGTGATCTGCATCTCGTCGAAACACAGCAGCGTGGCCGAGGCCGCCGTCTTCTCCGCCGCCTCGGCGATCGGGTCCTCCACGTTGCGCTTGCGCGCATCGCCGATCAGGGCGTGGATCTCCTGCATGAAGGCGTGGAAATGCACCCGCCGCGTGGGGCTGACCGGCGAGGTCTCGGCGAAGAGGTCCATCAGCATGGATTTCCCGCGCCCCACCCCGCCATAGATATAAAGCCCGCCGATCTCGGCCACGTCGTGCCTGGGCTCCCGCCCCCAGCCGAACCAGCCGCGCGAGTGCTTCTTGGGCGTCTTCGGCTCATACCCCTTCAGCCGCTCATGCAGCATCTGGAGCTTCTCCATCCCGAGATTCTGCGCCGGGTCCGGGTTCAGCGCGCCGTCTTTCACAAGGGCGCGGTAGCGGGCCATGGGCGTCTGGGTCATCGGGATCTCCTGCGTCCGGGCGCGCCGCGGGGGCGGGGCGACGGCCCATTCATAAGGCATGATGATAGTTCCGCCGACTTATCTTGTTTTGACAAGCCGCGCACGCGGCGCGAATTTGCACCCTTTCCGCCGCGGCGCAACACATCCCGACCCGAGGCCCCCGATGCAAGACCCCAAGTGGCAGATCCACGGCTACGCCATCGTGTGCGAGGACGGCTGCATCGCCGACGCCTCGGGCGCGCTTCCCAGGGCGCTGATGAACGACGCCGACTGGGCCTATTTCCAGGCCGAGCTCGACCGCGCCGACATCACCATCCTCGGGCGCACCAGCCACGAGGCGACGCCCAACCTGAAGCGCCGCCGCCGGGTGGTGATGACCCGCGCCGCCGCGGGGCTTGACCAGGCGGAGGAGTTGGTTCTTTTTTGGAACCCTGAAATCGTGCCCATCGACGCGATGCTGATGCGGCTGCTCCCCGAGGGCGGGCGCGTCGCGATCCCGGGCGGATCGGCCCCGTTCGGGCTGTTCCTGCCCCGCTTCGACGGGTTCCACCTGTCGCGCAAGGCCGGGATCCGCCTGTCGGGCGGCACGCAGCTGTTCCCCACCGCGGCGCCGACGCCCGAAGCCGCGCTGTCCCTGGCCGGGATGACCCCCGGCGAGGTGCAGGACATCGACCCCGAGGACGGCGTCACGCTCACCGTCTGGACCCGCTGAGGACCCGCCATGACCACCGCCATCTCTCCCGCTCCCGCCCCGCGCTCCGCGCTGCTCTCGCCCGTGCTGCTGGCGGGCTGCGCCATCATCCTGATTTCCTTCGCCATCCGCGCCGCCTTCGGGCTGTTCCAGATCCCGATGGCGGAAAGCTTCGGCTGGCTGCGGGCGGAATTCTCGCTCGCCATCGCGATCCAGAACCTCGCCTGGGGGTTCGGGCAGCCGCTCTTCGCCATGATCGCCGAGCGGTGGGGCGAGCGGCGGGCGCTGGCGCTGGGCGCGGTGACCTACGCGGTGGGCCTTGCGCTCTCCTCGCAGGCGGTGACGCCCGAGGGGCACCAGCTGCTCAACGTGCTGATCGGCTTCGGCATCGCGGGGACCGGCTTCGGCGTGATCCTGGCGATGGTCGGGCGCGCGACGCCGGAATCGCACCGCTCCATGGCGCTCGGCATCGCCACGGCGGCGGGGTCGGCGGGCCAGGTGGTCGGGCCGCCGGTGGTGGAGCGGCTGCTCGCCTCGGGCGGCATCGACTTCACCTTCCTGGCGCTGGCGGGGATCGCGCTGACGGTTCTGCTGCTGCTGCCGCTGCTGCGCGCGCCCCAGGCCCCGGCGGGAACGGGGGCCGAGGCGTCCTTCGCGCAGGTCATGGGCGGGGCGCTGCGCGATCCGTCCTACACGCTGATCTTCCTCGGCTTCTTCTCCTGCGGCTATCAGCTGGGCTTCATCACCGCGCATTTCCCCGCCTTCGTGGCCGAGGTCTGCGGGCCGATCGACCCGGCGGGGCTGCTGGCCGGGCTGGGGCTGAGCAGCACCGTGCAGCTCGGCGCCTGGGCCATCGCGCTGATCGGGCTGGCCAACATCGTCGGCACCCTGGTCGCCGGGGCGCTGGGATCGCGGCTGAGCCGCAAGTACCTGCTCTCGGCCATCTATGTCGGGCGCGCGGCGGCCTCGGCGCTGTTCATCTGGGCGCCGATGACGCCGACCACGGTGCTGCTGTTCTCGGTCGCCATGGGCGCGCTGTGGCTGGCGACGGTGCCGCTGACCGCGGGGCTGGTGGGGCATATCTGGGGGATGCGCTACATGGGCACGCTCTACGGCATCGTGTTCCTGTCGCACCAGCTGGGCAGCTTCGCGGGCGTGTGGCTCGGCGGCGCGCTCTATGACGTCTACGGCACCTATGACGCGGTGTGGTGGATCGGCGTCGGGATCGGGCTGTTCTCGGCCGTCGTCCACCTGCCGGTGAACGAGCGCAGCCGGGCGGTCCTGGCCGCCTGAGCCGCGCGCGCGGCGATCCTGCGATCCTTGCCGAGGGCGGCGCCGAAAGGCGCCGCCCTTCGCCTGTCGGGGGGCGCGGCGCCCCGGGGGCCGGGTTGCAGCCGCGCAACAGCGGCGCGCGGCCATGGCAGGGCGGCGCGCGCGGATGGTTGACTGTTTCAGTCGGATAAGGATAAGGCACGACGAGACGCGCAGGCGGGCCCGACAGCCCCCCCGCGCGACCCCCGAAGGTCCCCGCAGGCGCGCCATCCGACCGGTCCCGCCCCGACGATCTTCGGACAGCCAGGCCGCGACCGCGCCCAGCCATCTTCCCGATCAACGTTTGACCGCCGCCGCTCCGTCGCGCCTTTTTCGCGCGCGCCGGGCCGGGCGGCCCCGGAGATGCGCTTCTCGTGACCCGACACACGACCGACCCCCGCCACGCCGCCCGCCTGCCCGCGGGCCTCGCCGCCGCCGCCCTCGGGGCGCCCGCCGCGGCCCCCGCCCAGGCCCCCGCCCAGGCCCGCCCCGCCCAGCGCGCCGCGCTCGGCCTCGGCCTCGCCGCCTCGCTCGGCCTCGCCGCCCCGGCCTTCGCCCAGCAGGCCGCGCCGATCATGCTCCCGGAGCTGGAGGTCGAGGCCGCCGCCCCGGCCGAGGCCGACGGCCAGGGCGCGGCCGGGGCCGGCGCCGCGGGCGCCGCAGCCGCGGGGGCCGCCGCCGGGGGCGCGGGCGACGCCGCGCAGCAGGCCGCCGCCGCGGGCGGACAGGCCCCCGCCCTGACGGGCGCCGGGGCCGTGGGCGGGGCCAACCCCTTCGCCGACCCGAACGCGCCCTGGAAGGTCGACGCCTCGGCCAACTCGCGCATCCGCACGCCGCTCAAGGACACCCCGCGCACCATCAACGCCATCCCCAAGGAGGTGCTTGAGCAGAAGGGCGCCACCTCGGTGCGCGAGCTGGCCCGCACCACCCCGGGCATCACCCTCGGCACCGGCGAGGGCGGCAACGCTTACGGCGACGTGCTGTTCATCCGCGGCTTCAAGGCCACCAACGACGCCTTCGTCGACGGCGTGCGCGAAAGCGGCGTGACGATCCGCGAGAACTTCATGACCGAGCAGGTCGAGATCCTGAAGGGCCCCTCGGGCACCGTGGGCGGGCGCGGCGTCACCGGCGGCGCTGTCAACCTGGTGACCAAGAAGGCGCAGAAGGACGACTTCATCTCGGGCGCCCTCTCGGCCGGGACCTCGAACCTCTGGCGCGGGACCCTCGACGCGAACGGAGAGCTGAACGAGAACATCCGCGGCCGCGTCAACCTGATGGCGCAGAAATCCGACACCCCCGGCCGCGACCACGTCAAGGACGACCGCTGGGGCGCCGCCTTCAGCGTTGAAGGCGACATCGCCGACGACGTGACGGTGGGCCTCGAATTCCACCATATCGACATCTCGCAGACCCCCGACTGGGGCGTGCCCTGGGATTCGACCGCAGGCGAACCCGCGACCGAGAGCCTCGGCGTCTCGCGCGACACCTATTTCGGCGTCGTCGGCCGCGACTTCCAGGAGGCGGGCCAGGACGTGGGCACCTTCCGCGTGGACTGGGACCTCGGGGACGGGTTCGCCCTGTCGAACCGCACCCGCCTGTCGCGCAGCACCAATGACTACGTGCTGACCGCGCCGTCGAACATGGACGCCTCCGCCGCCGACCCGGCGGACTGGACCGCCTCGCTCAGCTTCAAGTCGAACAAGCAGAGCAACACCGTGTTCGGCAACGTGGCCGAGCTGACCTGGGACGGCACCCTCGGGGGCATGAAGCACGCCGCCATCTTCGGCGTCGAGGCGAGCCGCGAGAAGATCGTCTCCCGCTCCTATACCGGCCTGACCTCCGAGGATTACCAGAACCCGACCGGCGGCCGCGGCTGCCTCGTGGACCTGTTCGACCCCGACCCGATCGCCGAGGGCTGCTGGGTTCCGGGCACGGCGCTGACCCTGTCGGCGGACCCGACCAAGGTGAATGTCGAGACGCTCTCGGCGTTCCTGGGCGACACGGTGGAGCTTCTGCCCGGCCTGTCGCTGACCCTCGGCGCGCGGATCGACAGCTATGACATCTCCAAGAGCGGGGTCGGCGGCTCGGGCGCCTACGCCTATGCCCGCGACGACGTGATGTTCAACTGGAACGCCGGCCTGACCTGGAAGCCGGTCCCCGAGGGCACGCTCTACGCCGCCATCGCCACCTCCACCAACCCGATGGGGCAGGAGCTCGACGCGGGCGGCGGCTTCTATGGCGGGCTCGACGCGGCCGGGCAGCTGCTGGCCCCCGAGAAGAACACCGCCTACGAGCTGGGCGTGAAGTGGTCCTTCTTCGGCGACGACCTGCTGGCCACCGCCTCGGTGTTCCGCACCGAGAAGCGCAACGCGCGCGAGACCCAGGGCCGCGGCGCCTCCGCCGTGACCACCGCGTCGGGCGAGTACTACGTGCAGGGCGTCGAGTTCGGCCTGTCGGGCGAGGTCTGGGAGGGCATCTCGGTCTTCGGCGGCGCCAGCCTGATGCAGTCCGAGGTCACCAAGTCCGCCAGCGCCGCGAATGTGGGCGAACAGCTCGCCAACATCGCCCATCACCAGGCCAACCTGCTGGTGCGCTGGCAGGCGACCGACGATTTCGCCATCGGCGGCCAGGCCACCTGGCGCGGCGAGATCCAGGGCGGATCGCTCGCCGCCACCAACGGCAACACCCTGCAGGGCTTCGTGCGCTTCGACGCGATGGCCGAGTACCGGGTGACCGAGAACGCCTCGATCGCCGTGTCGGTCACCAACCTGACGGACGAGACCTATTACGACGCGTTCTACCGCTCGGGCGCGCCCTTCACCTATGTCGCGCCGGGCCGCTCGGCGATGGCGACGCTGAAGCTCGACTTCTGATCCCGGGGCGGGCGGCGCCCCCCGCCGCCGCCCGCGCCCTCCCCTTTTCTCCCAGCCCCGCGGACGCCCCGGCGCCCGCGGGGCGCCCACCGTTCTTCGCCCCCCAGCCGATCCTCCCCCCGGCAAGGAGAGCCCCCATGCTGATCGAAATTCCCGACATCCTGACCGCCGAGGAGCTGGCCGCGCTGCGCCGCATCCTCTCGGACGCCCCCTGGACCGACGGGCGCGACACCGCCGGCGCCCAGTCCGCCGAGGTGAAGCGCAACGAGCAGCTGCCCGTCGGCAGCCCGGCCGAGGCCGAGGCGCAGGCGGTGCTGTCGGGCGCGCTGGCGCGCTCGGCCACCTTCATGTCCGCCGCCCTGCCCCGGCGCATCCTGCCGCCGATGTTCAACCGCTATCGCGGCGGCGGGGAATTCGGCGCCCATGTCGACAACGCCATCCGCGTCATCCCCGGCGCGAACGAGACGATGCGCGCCGACCTGTCCTGCACCGTGTTCCTCGAAGACCCCGCCGCCTATGACGGGGGCGAGCTGGTGGTGCGCGACCATTACGGCGACAAGACCGTGAAGGGCGCCGCGGGCTCCGCCGTGCTCTACCCCTCGGACAGCCTGCATTACGTGACGCCGGTGACGCGCGGGGCGCGGCTGGCCTCGTTCTTCTGGATCCAGAGCCTGGTGCGCGAGGACGCGCGGCGCTCGATGCTGTTCGATCTCGACGGCGCGGTGCAGACCCTGTCGGCGGAGCGCGGGGCCAACGACCCGGTCTGCCTGAAGCTGACCGGCCTCTACCACAACCTGATCCGCAACTTCGCCGAGGTCTGAGAGATGACGCGCGCCCCCCTCCCCGCCCGTCCCGTCTTCGCCCGCGCGCTGCTTTCGGGCGCCGTGCTGGCCTGCATCGCCGCCGCCGCGACCGCGCAGGAGGGGGCGGCGGACGCCGCCCTGCCGCCCGCCGTCGCCCTGCCCGGCGCCATCGCCCCGATGGCGATGACGCCCCCGGCCGAAGCCGCGGGCGACGCGGCGGCCGCCGCGCCCGGGGCAGAGTCCGGCGCCGCCCCTGCCGTCGCCGCCCCTGCCGTCGCCGGGCCTGCCGCCGCCGGGCCTGCGGCGGCCCCTGCCGCGCAGCGCCTCGCCGCGGCGGATCCCGCGGCGGTCGCCCCGGCCGCACCCGCCGCGGCGGGCGCCGGCGTCCCCCGGCTGATGGGGCTGAGCGCCGCCGAACTCGAGCGCCGCGGAGAGCTGCGGACCGAGGCCCCCGAGGCGCGAGAGGCCGAATCCGGCGCCGCGCCCGCAGCCGCACCCGAAGCGGGAGCCGCACCCGCGGCCCCGGCCCCGACCGGCCTCGCCGGGCTCGGCGCCCGGGCCGACGCGCTGATCGCAAGCGCCCGCGCGGCGCTGGACCGGGCCGCGGGCGCCGGGCATGGCGCGGGGGCCGAAGGCGGCCACGGCGCCCTCTCGCCCATCGGCATGTTCATGGCCGCCGACATCGTGGTGAAGGCCGTGATGGTGATCCTCGCGGTCCTCTCGGTGCTCGGCTGGGGGGTGTGGATGGCGCGGCTCACCGCGCTCACCCTCGGCAAGCGGCGGCTGCGGCGGGCCTACCGGCGCCTCGCGGACGCGCGCACGCTGTCCGAGGCGCTGCCCGACGCGCGCCGCCGCGCCGACCCGCTGTCGCGGATGATCCGCGCCGCGGCCGCCGAGGTCACCCGCTGCGATGCGCCCGGCTTCCCGGCCGAGGGGGTGAAATCCCGCGCCGCCGCCCACCTGTCGCGGATCGAGGCCGCGGCGGCGCGGCGGATGCAGGGGGGGACCGGGATCCTCGCCGCCATCGCCTCGGCCGGGCCGTTCATCGGCCTCTTCGGCACCGTCTGGGGCATCATGAACAGCTTCATCGGCATCGCCGGAAGCGGGACCACCAACCTCGCCGTCGTCGCGCCGGGCATCGCCGAGGCGCTGCTGGCCACGGCGCTCGGCCTCGTGGCCGCGATCCCCGCCACCCTGTTCCACACCCAGCTGGCGCGCGGGGCCGGGGCCTACCGGCTGATGCTCGGCGATGCGGCGGAGCTGACGGAACGCACCCTGTCGCGCGATCTCGACCGCCCGGCGCCCACGCCCGCGCCCGTCCCGGCGCGCCCCCTGCCGGAGGCCGCGTGACATGGCCGGACCGATCCGCGATTCCGACGAGGCGCTGGAGAGCGCAGAGATCAACATCACGCCCTTCATCGACGTGATGCTGGTGCTGCTGATCATCTTCATGGTGGCGGCGCCGCTCTCGACCGTCGACGTGCCGGTGGAGCTGCCGGTGTCGAACGCCGAGGCCGCCGCCCGCCCCTCGGACCCCGTGTTCCTGACCCTGCGCGAGGACGGGCAGGTCAGCGTCGGGGACCGCGACGTGCCCCTCGCCGCCCTGGTGCAGGAGGTGGAGATCGTCACCAAGCTCGACCGTGACGCGCGCCTCTACCTGCGTGCCGACCGGGCGGTGCCCTATGGCGAGCTGATGGGCGTGCTCAACAAGCTGCGCGTCGGCGGCTACCTCAAGGTCGGGCTGGTCGGCCTCGAGGTCGCGGAGGGCGGCGCATGAGCCTCGCCGATCCCGCGCCCGGCCGCGGCTGGGCGGCGGCGGGGCTGGGGCTCGCGCTCTCGCTCGCGCTGCACGCGGGGGGCTGGGCGGGGGTGCTGTCGACGCCGCCCGAGCCGCCCGAGACCCTGCCCGAGGGGGTGGAGGGCGCGCTGCTGGTGACGCTCGATGCGCCCGAGGAGGAAGCCGCCGCCGCCGCCCCGGCCCATGACGCCCCGCGCGGGGCGGCCGCGCCCGAGGTGATGGCCGCCCCCCAGGCCCCGGAGTCGGAACAGACCCTGGCCCGGTCGGTCGACACCCCGCCGATGCAGACCACGCCCTACCGGGTGAAGGACCCGTCGCTGGCCTTCGACATCGCCAACCCGGACATGGAGACCAATGTCGACCGCACCCCGGACGAGGTCCCGACCGAGGCGCAGGAGGCGCAGGCCGCCCCGCAGGCCCCGAGCCGATCCGCCCTGCCGCCCCCCGCCGCGGGGGCGCGCAAGGCCCGGGCGCAGGCCCGCGCGAAGCAGGAGGGGCTGGAGCAGGAGAAGCGCGCCCAGGTCAGCGCCTGGAAGCGCAAGCTGGCGGTGGCGCTGGACGGGCTGAAGACCTATCCCGCCGCCGCCCTGCCCGACCGGGCGCAGGGGCGGGCGGTGCTGGCCCTGACGCTCGACCGCCACGGGCGGGTGCTGGGCGCGCGGCTGATGGAAAGCGCCGGGCACCCGGCGCTGGACGCCGCCGCCCTGGCCATCGCGGATCGGGCCGGCCGCCTGCCCGCGCCGCCCGCGCACATGACGGGCGAGCGGTTCGAGATCGCCGCGCCGATCACCTACAGGGTGCTCTGAGGCCCCCTGACCCGGGGGAGGGGGGGACGCAGGTCCCCCCTTTTTTCATGCCGGGCGCGGTTGGGGAGCCGGGGGCCTCCGGCCTCGCGCTCCTTGCGGCGCGCAAGCCCTTCGGCGGGGGGGCGCGCCGATCCGGCCCGTGCGGCGGGGTCAGGGGCGCAGGAGCAGCTCCGGCCCCGCCTCCTCCAGCGCGCGCAGGCCGAGCAGGCCCATCGCCACCTCCAGCTCGTCGCGCAGGATCCGCAGCACGTGGCTCGCCCCCTGCGCGCCGCCGACGGCGAGGCCGGCCAGCACCGGGCGGCCCACCATCACCGCGTCGGCCCCGAGGGCGCGGGCGATCAGCGCGTCCTCGCCTCGCCGCACGCCGCCATCGACGATCAACGGCACGGCCCCCCGCGTCGCCTCGACCACGCGCGGCAGCATCTCCAGCGCCGTCGGCAGCGATTCGAGCAGCCGCCCGCCGTGATTCGACACGATGATCCCCGCCGCCCCGGCCTCGACCGCCCGGCGCGCATCGGCGGGGGACAGGACGCCCTTGAGGTAGACGGGCGCGGCGGCCGCCTTGATCAGCCGCTCCACGTCCCCCCAGTCGGGCGCGGCGGGCAGCAGGCGGTCGAACACCGCGCTCTCCCCCTCCGCCAGCGGCGCGAAAGCGGGGCCGGGAAGGGCGGAGAGATGCACCGGCCGCACCCCGTCGGGCAGGCGGAACCCCGCCGCGATCTCGGCCGGGCGGGGCGGGGTGAAGGGGGCGTCGACGGTGATCACGAGGGCGGTGCAGCCCGCGTCCTCGGCCCGGCGCATCAACGCGACGGACTGGGCCGGGTCATGGCGGGGATAAAGCTGGAACCACAGCGGCCCGGGGGCGGCGGCGGCGATGCGCTCGACCTCCACGGACGATTCGGTGGAGACGGTCATCACGCCGCCCTGCGCCGCGGCGGCCATGGCGGTGGCGACCTCTCCGTCCGGGGCGCAGAGCCGGTGCAGCGCCATCGGCGCGACGAGGAAGGGATGCGCGAGATCCGCGCCCGGCAGCGCGACGGCGGTCGAGCCCCCCGCCGTCCGTCCCCGCAGCGCCCGCGGAAGGAGGCGATGGCCCTGCCAGGCCGACAGATTCGCGTCGATCCCCCGCCCCGCGCCCGCGCCGCCGAAAACATAGGCCCGGATGGCGTCGGGCAGCGCCTGCACGGCGCGCGATTCGTAACCGGCGAGGGTCAGCGGCGGGGGCAGGTCGGGGCCGGGCGATCCGGTCGGGGAGGCGTCGTGGGTGCTCATGTCGGGCCGAGACTGGCCCGCCCCCGGCGCCCCGGCAAGCCCCCGCGGCCGCCGGTGTCCCAAAGCGCCCCGGCGAGGCGCCGCGCGGGCCCCGGCCGCGTCCCGGGCCATGCCGGCGCCGGCGCCCGGAACCGCCGCCAGCCCCCTGCCCCGAAACGAAAAACCCCGGCTTCAGCGGATGCCGAAGCCGGGGTCTTGAAACCTGGTGGAGCCAAGGGGAGTCGAACCCCTGACCTCTTGAATGCCATTCAAGCGCTCTCCCAACTGAGCTATGGCCCCAGATTGTCCCGCCGCCTTGGGTGTCGGACCCGGGGGTCCGTCGCTGCGGTGGAGCGGTGTTTAGTCCGGTCCGCGGCGGGTTGCAAGCGGCGCTTTCGCAGGTTCTGCAAGAAGATGCGCGCCCCCCCGCCAGGCCCCGCCGCACAAGAAAAAACCCGGCCTCGGCAGGCGCCGAAGCCGGGTTTGAAATCTGGTGGAGCCAAGGGGAGTCGAACCCCTGACCTCTTGAATGCCATTCAAGCGCTCTCCCAACTGAGCTATGGCCCCAGACCGTTCCGCCGCTTTTGGGTGTCGGGCCGGAAGGCCCTGCGCTGCGGTGAGGCGGTGTTTATTGGCGGCGGGGGCAGGTTGCAAGAGGAAAATTGCACCGGCCCGCCGGCCGCCTTCACACCGCCTGCGGGCCGGCCCCGACGCGCCTTGCGCGGGACCGGCCCGAGGGGTCACGAGTCGTCGTCGTCGCCCTTGCGCTCGGGCGCGATGTCGCCGAGATCGCCGTCATCGTCGTCGTCATCGTCGAGCAGGACGTCCGACGACACGTCGTCATCATCATCCTCGTCGTCATCGTCGAGCACGTCGTCGTCATCGACCTCCGCGACGGCGGCGGCCTTGACGGGCTCGGCCTTCGCGCTGCGGCGCGAGGAAGCGGTCGACTTGCGCTCCGACAGGGCCTCGAGCGGGAAGCTCTCGGCGCAGGAGGGACAGGTCGTCGGGTTGTTGGTGAGATCGTAGAAACGCACGCCGCAGCTCGGGCAGATGCGCTTCAGACCCCATTCCGGTTCGGCCATGGGAACCCCACATGATCGGTCGCATGAAAATGGTGAGCAGGCCGCGTGCCACAGGAATGCGTGGTTGTCAAAGATATCCTCCCCCGCGGGCCGTCGCTGCAACGCGTCGAAAGCGGGATGCAACCCGGCTGCAACGCCGCCCCGCCAGCCCGAATCCCATGCTGCACTGCGGCATCAGGCGGCGGGCGGCCGCCTTGTTGACGCAGTGTGCAGGGTTTATGGTCCGCGACCTGAATGGATTCGAAAACTGCACGGGGACCGCGCCATGCCGCTTTATCACGCGTACGAGCTGACTCATGCCGCCATCACCCCGTGGCGCGCCGCCGCCCAGATGGGACGCCAGGCGCTGACCAACCCGCTCAACCCGCTGTCGATGACCTTCCCCGCCCGCGCCTCGGCCGCGGCCTGCGAGATGTTCGTCAACGCCACCCGCCGCTACGGCAAGCCGGAATTCGACCTGCACGACACCGAGGTCTCGGGCGAAAGCGTGCCGATCGTCGAGGAGGTGGTGCACAAGCTGCCCTTCTGCGACCTGCTGCACTTCAAGCGCGATTCGACCATCGCCGCGGCGCGCAACGACCCCAAGGTGCTGATCGTCGCCCCGATGTCGGGCCATTTCGCCACCCTGCTGCGCGGCACGGTCGAACAGATGCTGCCCGAGCATGACGTCTACATCACCGACTGGATCGACGCGCGCAACGTGCCGCTCTCCGAGGGGCGATTCGATCTCGACGACTACATCGACTACGTGGCCGAGTTCTGCCGGGTGCTGAGCCAGGACGGCGAGCGGGTCTCGGTGCTGGCCGTGTGCCAGCCGGGCGTGCCGGTGCTGGCCGCCGCGGCGATGATGGCCGAGGACAAGGACCCCGCGCGCCCCGCCTCGGTCACGCTCATGGGCTCGCCCATCGACACCGCGCGCAACCCCAAGCAGCCGAACGAGCTGGCCACCACCCGCCCGCTCAGCTGGTTCGAGAACAACGTCATCGTCACCGTGCCCTGGCCCAACCCCGGCTTCCTGCGGCGCGTCTACCCGGGCTTCCTGCAGCTGTCGGGCTTCATGTCGATGAACCTCGACCGCCATGTCGACGCGCACGTCAACCAGTTCCGCAACCTGATCCGCGGCGACGGCGATTCGGCGGCGGCGCACCGCACCTTCTATGACGAGTACCTCGCGGTGATGGACCTGACGGCGGAGTTCTATCTGCAGACGATCGAGCGGGTGTTCCAGAAGCGCCTGCTGGCCGAGAACCAGTTCATCTACCGCGAGAAGCGGCTGGTGAAGCCCTCGGCCATCACCGACATCGCGCTGATGACGGTGGAAGGCGAGAAGGACGACATCACCGGGCTCGGCCAGACCGAGGCGGCGCATGACCTCGCGTCGAACCTGCCGGACGAGAAGCGCATGCACTGGGTGCAGGAGAAGGTCGGCCATTACGGCGTCTTCAACGGCTCGCGCTGGCGCCAGTTCATCCAGCCCAAGGTGCGCGAGTTCATCCGCGCCCACCGCGCCACCGTGCGCGGCGCGGCGCCCAGGGCGACGGCGCATGACCGCCCGCTGATCCCGTCGAAATCCGCCCCCGCGCCGCTGGCCTGAGGGCCCGCGGGACGGACCCGACGCAAGACGGACCGGACGCAAGGGGGCGGCGCCGCAAGGGGCCGCCCCTTTTCCTTGCACCCCGGACGCCCTTTTCCTTGCCCGCCCTCCGGCGGCCTTTTCCCCGCACCCCTCCGGGGCTCTTTTCCCTGCGCCCCTCCGGGGACCCTTTCCTTGCGCCCCTCCGGGGCCCCTTTTCATTGCGCCCCTCCGGGGCGACGCCCGCGGCGCCCCGCGCCGCTCGGCCGAGGGGGCTCGACGCCCCCGAGGGCGACGCGCCCCCCGCGCGCCCGCCCACTTCCGCCGCCCCGCGCCCGCCCCCCCGTTGCATCCCGGCCCGCGCCCCGGCATATCCCCTGCCATGCCCAACGCCGCCGCCAGCCCCGCCCGCGCCCGCATGCCGGAACGCATCCGCCTCTCGCACCCCCCGGTCGAGGTGGAGGTCCGCCGCACCCGCGGCGCGCGTCGCCTCACCCTCTCGGTCGGGCGGGTCGACGGCGCCCTGCGCATCACCATGCCCAGCGCCGCCTCGCTGGCCGAGGCGCAGGCCTTCGCCGAGCGGCACTCCGACTGGCTCGCCGGCGCCCTCGCCCGCCGCCCCAAGCCGCTGGAGCCGCGCGCCGGCGCCATGCTGCCCGTGGCGGGCAGGATGCTCGAGATCGCCTCCCTCGGCGCCCCCCGCGCCCGCGCGCGGATCGAGGACGGCAAGCTCTGGCTGCCCGGCGGCCCCGAGGAAGCCCCCGCCCGCGCCAAGGCCTGGCTGCGCCACCACGCGCGCGAGGCGCTGGTCCCCGCCGCCCACGCCTATGCCGCGCAGCTCGGGCGCAAGGTGACCCGCGTCACCCTGCGCGACACCCGCTCGCGCTGGGGCTCCTGCACCTCGGCCGGGGCGCTGAACTTTTCCTGGCGCCTCGCCATGGCGCCGCCCGAGGTGCTCGACTACGTCGCCGCGCACGAGGCCGCGCACCTGGTGGAGATGAACCACTCGCCCGCCTTCTGGGCGGTGGTGGAGCGGATCCTGCCCGGCTGGCAGGACAGCCGGAACTGGCTGCGCGACCACGGGGCCGAGCTCCACCGCTGGAAATTCGACGCGGACGCCGCCGAGGACTGACCCGGTCCGCCGCGCATGAAAAAAGCCCCTCCCGACCGGGAGGGGCCTTTTTCATGCGCCCGAAAGGCGGCGTCAGATCGAGCCGCCGACCAGCGAGGCCGCCGCGGCCAGCGCCCAGAGCAGCGCGACCCCCGAGGTCGCCCGGCGCAGCCAGGTGCGCATCTTGCGCCAGTAGCGGCGGCGCACGAAGAACAGCACCGCCGGCGTGCCCAGCATGTAGAGCAGCGCCGCCGCCTGCGCCATCGGCGAGGGGGCGAAGGCGTCGCCCCCGGCCACGCCGCCGATTCCCCCCTGCGCCGCGGGCAGCGCGTCGACCGCAGCCCAGGCGAAGAAGCCCAGGAAGCCGAGGCAGAGCAGCAGCAGCGCCGCGGGCGCCGAGCGCAGGCCGAGCCCGCGCGAGCGCCGCCGCCGCGGCGCCTCGAATTCGCCGGACGTCGCCCGGGCTGCCCCGGGCGCATGGCGCCGGATCGCGAAATCACGTTCGAAATTGCCGTCGGTCGAAACCATCTGTCGTTCCCTCCCCCTCGTTAACCGGGCGGATTCCCCGCCTGCGAAGGAAAGAACGGACCGGACCCGCGCGGAGTTTCAGCGCGCGTCCCGGCCGGACAGGCGCGGGTCGCCGGACCCTGGGGAGGTCCGGCGCGGGGCAGAATGCCCGATCCGAGATGAGCGGTCGATGAGTTTTGCTGCACCGCAAAAATGGCGCATTGATGAACATATGCGAAAAGCGTCGTTCATCTCTCCCAGTCGCCGCGCCCGTGCGTCTCGGCGTCCGAGCGGCGGCTGGACGGCGGGCGGCGCTCCTCCTCGGCCACCTGGCGGGACAGGAAACCGAGCACGCCGGACAGCACTTCGCGCACCACGCTCTCGGCCGCGCCCCCGGCCACCGGGACCTCGTCCGCGCCCCGCCGCGGGGCGCGCCCGTCGAGCGGCCGGTTCGGCAGCCCGCGGTGCAGGCGGGCCATCGTCTCGCGCCAGATCACGGCCGGAAGCCCGCCGCCGGTGACCCCGGTCAGGGGTGTGTTGTCGTCATAGCCCATCCAGACCCCGGCCACGTAATCGGCGGTGAAGCCGACGAACCAGGCGTCGCGCGCCTCCTGCGTCGTGCCGGTCTTGCCCGCCGCCGCGCGCCCGCCCGGCAGCGCCGCGCGCGACCCGGTGCCCGAGCGGACCACCTCCGCCAGCATCCCCGTCAGCATCCGCGCGGTCCGTTCAGGAATGGCCTGCCCCGACTTGCGCCCGACATCCGGGAACAGCCCCTGCGACGAGCCGTCGCGCCGCAGCGCGATCCGCCGCGCCGCCCAGGGCTGCGCCAGCGCGCCGCCATTGGCGATGGTCGCGTAGACGCCGGTCAGGTCCAGCAGCGTGGTCTCGGACGCGCCCAGCGCCGAGGCGAGGTTCGGCTCGATGGTGGAATCAAGGCCCATGCGCCGCGCCGTCTCGGTCACCCGGCGCATCCCCGCCTCCTGCGCCAGGCGCACCGCCACGACGTTGGAGGAGGCGGCGAGCGCCCGGCTCGCCGTGATCTCGCCCAGGTACCGGCCGCCGTAGTTGGAGGGGGCGTAGCCGTCGAAATCCACCGGCCGGTCCTGCACGCGGTCGAGCGGGTGCAGCCCCCCGGCCATGGCGGCGGCGTAGACGATGGGCTTGAAGGCCGAGCCGGGCTGGCGGCGGGCCTGGGTGGCGCGGTTGAACCGGCCCGGGCCCTTCTCGCGCCCGCCGACCACGGCGCGCACGGCGCCGTCATGGTCCATCACCACGATGGCGGCCTGGGCCTTGGAGCCTTCCTTGACCATGGTCTCGAACACGAAGCCCATCGCCTCTTCCGCCGCGCGCTGGGCCTCGGGGTCGAAGGTGGTCTCGATCACCACGTCCTCGGACCCCTCGGCGGTCAGCCATTCGGGCGCCGCCTCCATCACCCAGTCGGCGAAGGCGCCGCCGGCGCGCTGCTCGGCCTCGGCCGACAGCACCGCGGGGCGCGCCCGCGCCTCGGCCGCCTGTTTCGCGGTCAGGTAGCCCTGCGCCTCCATCAGCCCGACGATGACCTCGGCCCGTCCCTGCGCGGCGGCGAGGTTCGAGGTCGGCGCGTAGCGCGTCGGCGCCTTCAGCAGCCCCGCCAGCATCGCCGCCTCGGCCGGGCCGACCTCGCGCGCGCTCTTGCCGAAATAGCGCTGGGCGGCGGCTTCGAACCCGTAGGCCCCGGCCCCGAGATAGACGCGGTTGAGGTAGATCGAGAGGATCTCCTCCTTCGAGTATTTCATCTCCATCGCCAGGGCGACCGGGATCTCCTTGAGCTTGCGCTCGATCGACCGGTCATGGGTCAGGAACACGTTCTTGGCGGCCTGCTGGGTGAGGGTGGAGCCGCCCTGCACCACGCGGCCGGCGCGGAAGTTGTTGTACATCGCGCGGGCGAGGCCGATCGGGTCGACGCCGAAGTGATCAAAAAAGCGGCGGTCCTCGGTCGCGATCACGGCGTCGACCAGGAAGGGCGACGCCTCGGTCGCGCGCAGGGCGCCGCCATACTGGTCGCCGCGCCAGGCGAAGACGCGCCCGTCGCGGTCGAGCATGGTGACCGAGCCGCGGTCGCGCCCGTCCAGAAGCTCGGACACGTCCGGCAGCGCGAGGTAATGCCAGCCGACGGCCGCGACCAGCAGCAGCAGCACGCCCTGCGCCACGCGCCGTCCGAAGCGCCAGACCACCAGCGCGACGAGGCCGAAGATCCCGCGCACAAGCCGGTCCAGCGGCCCGCCGCCGCCGCGGTTGCGCGCCGCGCGGGCCTCGCGCCGCTTCCGCGCCCGCCGCTCGCGCGCGATCTTCATGCGGCTGCGCAGCTTCGGGCGCTGGCCGGCGCCGGGATGGGCCGGCCCCTCGGCGCCGTCGCCGCGCAGCGCCGCCGCCAGGGCCTCGGCCTCGGCGTCGCCACGCGAAAGCGGCGGCTCGTGCCGCGTGTCCTTGGAATTGCGGGTCATTCCGCGCCTGCTCTCCTCGGGCCGGGACGTTCCCCGGGTCGGCCGGGGCCGCGCTCCGCCGGACGGACCGGGGCCGGAGGCGCGCCCGTCGGGGGCATGGATCGGCGCGCCCGGGGGGATCAGCGCGCCTGCACTGCCCTTAGAATAGGCGAGCCTGTCGGCTTTGTGGAGAGACCGGGGCGAATTCCGGCGCCCCGCGGGTCGGAACCCGGCTTCATGGCGCGGATGAACAACGCCGATTCCGCGGCGCCGCATATTTGTGCACATTTTTCAGGCATCAGGCGGATTCATGGACAGGTTTGCACCGGATTTCAGCGCCGCTTTCGCAGCCGCGGCGCCGCCCGGCGCCGCCCCCGTCACCCTGCCTTAACGTTTTCAAGGGGATGGCGCCCATTTTCCCGACTTGGCACGCGGCCTGCATCACCCCTTGGGCGCAAACGTGCATAAGCAATCAAACGGGGAACAGCACCGATGAAGCTCATCATCGCCGTCATCAAGCCCTTCAAGCTGGAGGAGGTCCGCGAGGCGCTGACCTCGGCCGGCGTCCAGGGGCTCATGGTGTCCGAAGTGAAAGGCTACGGGCGCCAGTCCGGCCACACCGAAATCTACCGCGGCGCCGAGTACGTCGTGAACTTCGTCCCGAAGATCAAGCTCGAGATCGTCTGCCCCGACTCCGCCGTCGAGAAGACCATCGAGGTGATCTCCGAGACCGCCAAGACCGGCAAGATCGGCGACGGCAAGATCTTCGTGATCGACGTCGAGCAGGCCATGCGCGTGCGGACCGGCGAAACCGGCGACGAAGCCCTCTGAGCCGCCCTGACAGGGAACAAGGGAACTGACCATGATCAAACGCATTTCGCTTCTGTCGGCCGGCGCGGCGCTCGCCGCCCTCCCGGCCTTCGCCCAGGACGCGTCGGGCGCCGTGCCCGAGCAGTCCGTCTTCGTCTTCAACACGCTGCTGTTCCTGATCGGCGGCTTCCTCGTGATGTGGATGGCCGCGGGCTTCGCCATGCTCGAGGCCGGCCTGGTGCGGTCCAAGAACGTCACCATGCAGCTGACCAAGAACGTCGCGCTCTTCTCCATCGCCGCGATCGCCTACTACATCGTCGGCTACAACCTGATGTACCCGCTGGGGAACTGGTCGATCGGCACCGATGAGACCGGCGGCTATCTCGGCGCGTTCGGCGTCGCGGTGCTCGAGGCCGTGGGCGTGACCCCCGAGGGCGCGGACGACCTGTCCTACGCCTCCACCGGCTCGGACTTCTTCTTCCAGCTGATGTTCTGCGCCACCACCGCGTCGATCGTGTCGGGCACCCTGGCCGAGCGCATCAAGCTGTGGCCCTTCCTGATCTTCACCGTGATCCTGACCGCCTTCATCTACCCGATCCAGGCCTCCTGGAAATGGGGCGGCGGCTTCCTCGACTCGCAGTACGGCTTCCTCGACTTCGCCGGCTCGACCGTCGTGCACTCGGTCGGCGGCTGGGCGGCCCTCGCCGGCGCGCTGATCCTCGGCCCGCGCATCGGCAAGTACAAGGATGGCCGCACCATCCCGATGCCCGGCAACAACCTGCCGCTGGCCACCCTCGGCACGTTCATCCTGTGGCTCGGCTGGTTCGGGTTCAACGGCGGCTCGCAGCTGGCCCTGGGCTCGGTCGGCGACGCGGCTGACGTCTCGCGCATCTTCTCCAACACCAACACCGCGGCCGCCGGCGGCGCCGTCGCCGCGATGATCCTGACGCAGATCCTGTACGGCAAGGTCGACCTGACCATGGTGCTGAACGGCGCCCTCGCGGGCCTCGTGTCGATCACCGCCGAGCCGCTGACCCCCTCGCTGGGCATGGCGACCATCATCGGCGCGATCGGCGGCGTGATCATCGTCTTCGCGGTTCCGTTCCTCGACAAGCTGAAGATCGATGACGTCGTGGGCGCCATCCCGGTCCACCTGATCTGCGGCATCTGGGGCACCATGGCGGTGCTGCTGACCAACCCGGACGCCACCCTGATGGGCCAGGTCATCTCGATCGTCATCGTCGGCGTGTTCGTCTTCGTCGTCTCGGGCGTCCTGTGGCTGATCCTGAAGGCCGTGATGGGCATCCGCGTCTCCGAGGAAGAGGAGATCATGGGTCTCGACCAGGCCGAGCTGGGCCTCGAGGCGTACCCCGAGTTCGGCAAGGGCTCGCAGATCATGTGATCCCTGCCGGGCGGCCGGAGCTCCTCCCTGCTCCGGCCGTCCACGCTCCCCGGGGCGGCTTCGTTCAGGCCGCTCCAACCTGGGCCCGGGCATCACGCCCGGGCCTTTTTTATGCGCCCGGCGGGGCCGAGGCCCTTGTCCGGGCGGGCAAATCGGGCCATGGATCGCCGCGCCGGCGCCGGCTGGCCACGGGCCCCGCACCGCCCTGAAACCTTGTGCGAAAAGGCGCTCCGGCGCCCCTTGCACCCACCCGATTCGTCCGCTACACACCTCGCGCACGGGCACGTCGCCCGATCTTTGCGCCATGGCGTCCGCGCCGCGGCCGAAGGATGTAACCAAGCAGGATTGACGCGCTGCTCAGGACGGGACTTGTCCCCGACGGCCGCGCCGACGCCCAGGAGAGAGACCGATGAAAATCAAGAACTCGCTCCGGTCCCTGAAGTCGCGTCACGCCGATTGCCGGGTCGTGCGCCGCAAGGGCCGGGTCTACGTGATCAACAAAACCCAGCGCCGCTTCAAAGCCCGCCAGGGCTGAGGATCGACGCCGACCGGGGCCCGCGCCCCGGGTCGGATCGCAAAGGGCCGCCGCTCCTGCCGGAGCGGCGGCCCTTTTCCTTTGCGCCGGGTCCTTTGCGCCGGGGCGCGCCCGCCGCCGGGCATGAAAAAGGGGAGGGCCGCGGCCCTCCCCTTCCCGTTTCCACCCGAAGCGGCGTCAGTCCGCGCAGGCGCGCCGCTCGATTCCCATCTCGGCCGCGAAGCTGTCGGCGTCGGCGCGGATCAGCGGGTCGATCAGCTCCCGGTCCGGGGCGTAGTAATCGGTGATCTGCCGCCAGCCGCGCAGGCGCACGTCGAACTCGGTCACCGCCACCAGGCCCTGGCCGCCATGGTTGGCGCAGGACATCTTGAAGGGCGGGATGAAGCCCTCGAAGCCCAGCTCGGCGAGGCGTTCCTCGGTGATGTCCAGCGCCTCGAGCCCGTCGCGCATCTGCTGCGGCGTGATCTGCGCGGTCCCGTGCATCTTCTGCGCGTTGCGGATCCCCTCGGCCATGATCGCCGCGGTCAGCAGGCCGCGGTTGTAGATGGCGGTGCCGAGGTTGTTGGCCAGCCCCGCCGCCCTGCCCGCGAAATAGACATGCTCGTTCAGGTCGTTATAGGCGCTGAACTCGGTCCCCACGGCGTGGAAGTTGATCGCCTTGTAGCCCTTGGCCCTGCGCCCGACGCGCATCACGTCGGTCTCGTTCGCCGACCACCACACGCCGAACACCCGCTCCATCGGGAAGTCGACCTTCAGCGCCGTGCGCAGCGCGGTGGGGTTCATCACCCCCCAGCCCCAGAGCAGCGCCCAGTCGACGCCGTCGGCCTTCACCGCCTCCCACTGGGCCTGCTGCTCCTTGCCCGGGTGATCGACGGCATAGAGCTTGAGGGTGAAGCCCTCGCGCTCGGCCAGCTTCTTGAGGGTGGGGATCGGCTCACGGCCATAGGCGGAGTTGTGGTAGACGAGGCCGATGGTCAGCCCGGACATGTCCCGGTCGGGGGTCACGTCCTTGATGTAGTTGATCTGCGCGTTGGCCCCGTGCCAGTAGTTCGCGGGCGGGTTGAAGATGTTGCCGAACACCTCCCCGTCCACGGCCGAGGCGCGGCCATAGCCCATGGTGACCATGGGCACGCCGTCTTCCATCGTCGGCGGGATCATCTTGTAGGTGGTGCCGGTCGACAGCGGCGACCAGGCCAGCGCGCCGCGGTCGCGGTTGTCCATGTAGCAGGCCAGGCCGCGGTCGGAATCGTAGCCGAACTCGCATTCCTCGACGATGATCTTCTCGCCGCCGATGCCCCCGTCGCGTTCGTTCAGAAGGGTGAAGTAGTCGCTGAACGCATCGGCGGTGGGGATGCCGTTATTGGCGTAGGGGCCGGTCCGGTAGACCTGCGCGATGACGAGAAGATCGGCCGCCGCCTGCGAGGCGAGACCGGCCATGAGCGCGCCCGCAAGCGCGATGGATCGAAACATGTGAGGTCCCCCCAGGAACGCATTCTGTTTGTTACACGCCGGCCTGGCGCAGGACGCGCACTCCGCCCCGCACCCTCCCGTGCCGGCCCGCCGGCGCGCCGGCGCCGACCATCCGAGCATAGTCCGATTTCGGGTCCCGTGTGCAGATTTGGGCCCCTCAAAAATCGGGCAATGCTACTTTAAGGTTACCCCGAGCGCCCCCTGACGCCTGAAAGTCGTTTCGGCGGGTCGTGAAATTCGCAGACCGAACCGGCGTTTCGGAATTTCTGACCCCCAGGAGTCGCAAACGGCGATGCAGGATGTTCTGCACCGCCGTTCACGCAAGGTAAATCAAGGGGTTCGAGGAGAGGGTGATTCGGCCCCGCCGCCCCTCAGTCGCAGGCGCGCCGGGCGCGGCCCGTCGCCTGCAGGTAGCCGTCGGCATGCGCGCGCACCAGCTGGTCGATCAGCACGCGCGGGGACTCGTAGAATTCGCTCACCTGGCGCCAGCCGCGCAGCCGCGCGTCCCATTCATTCACCGCCACGCGGCCCGAGCCGCCATGCTCGGCGCAGGAATTGGCGAAGGGGTGCATGAAGCCCTCGAAGCCCAGCTCCGCCAGCCGCGCCTCCGACAGGTCCACCAGCTCCAGCCCGTCGCGCATCTGCTGCGGGGTGATGTCGGGCGTGCCGTGCAGCTTCTGCGCGTTGCGGATGCCCTCGGCCACCACGGCCGCCGTCATCAGGCCCCGGTTGTACATGGTGGAGCCGAGGTTGTTCGCCAGCCCCGCGGCGCGGCCGGGGATGTAGACGTGTTCGTTGAGCTGGTTGTAGACGCTGTATTCCGTGCCCACCGCGTGGAAGTTCAGCGCCTTGTAGCCCTGCCCCGCCTTGCGCATCCGCTTGAGGTCGGAGTTCATCGCCGACCACCACACGCCGAACACGCGGTCGAGCGGCACGCCCGCTTCCTTCGCGGCCTTGAGCGCGGCGAGGTTCATCTCGCCCCAGCCCCAGAGCAGCGACCACTCCGCGCCCCAGGCCTTGGCCTCGGCCCAGACCGCGTCCTGGTCGAGGCCGGGATGGGCGACGGGCAGCAGCTTCAGCGCGAACCCCTCGCGCTGCGCGAGGGCCTGCAGGGTCTTGATCGGCTCCTTCCCATAGGGGCTGTCATGGTGGACGAGGGCGATCTTCATGCCGTTCAGGTCCCCGCCCGGCGTATGCTCCTTGATGTAGCGGACCTGCGCCGCGGCGCCGTCCCAGTAATGGGCGGGGAAGTTGAACACCTGCGGAAAGGCCGACCCGTCCGCCGTCTCGGTGCGCCCGTAGCCGGTGGTGATCAGCGGCTCGCCCGTCGCGCGGGTCGCCTCGGTCAGCCGGTAGGCGACCGAGGTCGAGAGCGGGATCCACACCAGCGACCGGCCCTGGTTCTGCGCATAGCATTTCATCCCGAGTTCGTCCGAATAGCCGAACTCGCACTCCTCGATCACCACCTTGCGCCCGCCGATGCCCCCGTCGCGCGTGTTGAGCAGGGTGAAATAGTCGCCGAACCCGTCCGCCGCCGGGATGCCGGAGGCGGCGTAGGGCCCCGAGCGGTAGGAATGGGCGACGATGGTCAGGTCGGCGGCGGCGGCGGCGGCGGCCGGAACGGCGGCGGCGGCCAGGCCGAGTGCGAAAGCTGCGGCGGCACGGATCATGGCGGGCTCCCCTCGGTGCATGCGCGTCTGGAACGCGGCCCGGGCGGCGCCCCTCGCACCGTCGCCGGGCCGGATACAGTTTACGTGCGCGGCGCCTGAAAATCCGCCGTCGTTACCGCAATGCAGCATTCCGGGATGCGCATATCATGCCCCCGAAACGCGACCGGGCGGCGAGATGCTCGCCGCCCGGATGCGTTTCCGCTCGGTCACCCCGGAGGGTTTCCTGAAGAAGCTTCAGTCGTAGTTGCGCGCATCTTCAATGACCTTGCCGTCATTGGGCAGCGAGCCGGGGGCGACCACCTCGACCGCGCCGCGCAGCTTGAGCGCGGCCTGCACCGACTCCGCCACCGCGGCGACGAACCCGTCCGAGGTCTCGGCGCTTTCCACCTGCACCGCCATCACGTCCTTTTCGTCCGCGCGGGTGACGGTGACGCGGGCCTTCGCGATCTCCGGGTGGCGGGCGACGAGCTCGGCCACCTGCTCGGGGCGCACGAACATGCCCTTGATCTTGGCGGTCTGGTCGGCGCGGCCCATCCAGCCCTTGATGCGCATCCCGGTCCGGCCGCAGGGCGAGGCGCCGGTCAGCACCGCGGACATGTCCCCGGTGGCGAAGCGGATCAGCGGGTAGTCGTGGTTGAAGGTGGTCACCAGCACCTCGCCGACCTCGCCATCGGCGACGGGGTCGCCGGTGCCGGGGCGCACGATCTCCACGATCACGCCCTCGTCGACCATCATCCCCTCGACCAGCCCGTCGGGGCCGACCGTCTCGTAGCCGATCGAGCCGACATCGGCGGTGGCGTAGCCCTGCAGGCAGGCGATGCCCCGGTCGGCATATTCCTGGCGCAGCGAGGGGAACAGCGCGCCGCCGCCGACGATGGCCTTCTTCAGCTTCGGCAGCGCCACGCCCATCTCGTCGGCCTTGTCGAGGATCACCTTCAGGAAGTCGGGCGTCCCGGCATAGGCGGTGGTCCCCACGTCGGCGGCGGCGCGGACCTGGAGCTCGGTCTGCCCGACGCCGGCGGGCAGCACGGTGGCGCCCACGGCCGCGGCGCCGTTCTCGAAGATCATCCCCGCGGGGGTGAGGTGGTAGGAGAAGCAGTTCTGCACCACGTCGCCCTTGCCGATCCCCGCGGCATGAAGCGCGCGGCCCATGCGCCACCAGTCCTGGCCGCGCCCGCCCGGCTCGTAGATCGGGCCGGGGGACTGGAACACGTGGTCGGTCGCGGCGGCGCCGCCGGGCACGAAGCCGCCGAACGGGGGCTGCGCGGCCTGCGCCTCGACCAGCGCCGACTTGCGGGTCACCGGCAGGGCGGCGAGCGCCTCGCGGCTGGTGACGGCGGCGGGGTCGACGCCCGCCAGCAGGGCGGCCATCGCGGGCGCCTCCTGCGCGCGGGCGACCTGGCGGGGCAGCGCGGCGGCGAGGTCGGCGGCGCGCTGGTCGGCCGAGCGGGTTTCAAGCGCGTCGTAATGGTCGGTCATGGATCAGGCTCCGGCTTCGGTCTGCATTCCCCGCGCGCCTCCCGCACGTGGGGGTCCGGTCCCGCGCGAGGGGCGCGCGGGCCGGAAAATGGTCTGGCGGCGGGGCCGCGCGCGGGGCGCGCTGCGGGCCCTGCCCCCGGGTCTCGTCTCTCGCTCGCTCGCGCGCGCCGCGGGGCGCTTCGCGTCCGGCCGGATCGGACGCGGCCCCTGCCCCGGTTCGGGGGCGGCGGGGGCGCGAAAGGGCCGGAGAGGTCGCCCTCTCCGGCCCCCTGTCTGATGCGCCCACGATGTCCGGGGGGCGCCGCCCCCCGGGGTCATCGCGGCGTTATTTGCAGTCCCGCCTGGCGACGCCGAACTTCTGGGCGTAGCCGGCGGAATACGCCTCGATCAGCGGGTCGATCAGCGCGGTCTCGGGCGCGTAGTAATCCGTGACCTGCTTCCACCCGCGCAGGCGCGAGTCCCATTCGTTGATCGCCACCATCCCGGCGCCGAGGTGGTTCTTGCACGACAGCTTCATCGGCGGGATGAAGCCCTCGAGCCCGATGCGCGTCAGCATCGCGTCGTCCACCACCAGCGCCTCGTAGCCGTCGCGCATCATGTGGTGGTCGATCTTCGACACCCCGTGAATGCGCTGCGCGATGCGGATCGCCTCGGCCGCCGTGGCGGCGGCGAGCAGCCCGCGATTGTAGAGGCTGGTGCCGAGGTTGTTGGCCTGGCCCGCCGCCTTGCCGGCGAAATAGACGTATTCGTTCAGGTCGTTATAGGCGCTGAACTCGGTCCCCACGGCGTGGAAGTTGATCGACTTGTAGCCATCCGCGGCCCGCCCGATCTTCTTCACGTCGGTCTCGTTCGCCGACCACCAGACGCCGAACAGGCGCTCCATCGGGTACTTGATCCGCTTGGCCTGGCGCAGCGCGACCGGGTTCATCTCGCCCCAGCCCCAGAGCAGGGTCCAGTCGGGCTTGTCCGTCTTGATCTGGTCCCAGGTCGCGCGCTGCTCCTTGCCCGGGTGGTCGACCGGGTAATAGAGCACCTCGAACCCCTCGCGGGCCGCGAGGGCCTTGAGGGTGTTGATCGGCTCCTTGCCATAGGGCGAGTTGTGATAGACCAGCCCGATCTTCATCCCGTTCAGGTTGCCGCCCGGCGTGTTCTCCTTGATGTAGCGGACCTGCGCCGCGGCCCCGTGCCAGTAGTTGGCGGGGAAGTTGAACACGTGGGGGAAGTATTCCCCGTTGGCGGCGGCGGCGAAGCCGTAGCCCTGGGTGACCACCGGCGTGCCGCTTTCGCGGGCCAGCTCGATGATCTTGTAGGCCAGCGCGGTCGAGTTCGGGAACCAGGCCAGCGTGCCCTTGTCCGCGTTCTTCTCGTAACAGGCGAGGCCCTTCTCGGTGCTGTAGCCGAACTCGCAGGCCTCGACATGGACCTTCTCGCCGCCGATGCCGCCGTCCCGCTCGTTCAGCAAGGTCATGTAATCGGCGAACCCGTCCGCGGACGGGATCCCGTTATTGGCATAGGGCCCCGTTCGATAGTTCAGGGTGTAGAAGTTCAGATCGGCTTGTGCAGCCGGGGCCAGCGCAGCCGCGAAGGCGGCGGCGATGGCAAGCATGCGACGCTTGGACATGGGTCCCTCCTCAAACGCTGCAGGAACGCACCCCCCCGGCGCGTCGACCCCGCAATCAGCTCAGCCAGCGCTTGCGACGACGGTAGGACCGGACGTCCCGGAACGACTTGCGGCCCTGCTCGGACATGCCGAGGTAGAACTCCTTGACGTCCTGGTTTTCCCGCAGGTCCTTTGCGGCGCCGTCCATCACCACGCGGCCGGATTCGAGTATGTATCCATAATGCGCATATCGCAATGCAACGTTGGTATTCTGTTCCGCCAGGAGAAACGAGACGCCCTCTTTTTCGTTAACTTCTTTGACGATCTCGAAAATCTGCTCCACCAGCTGGGGCGCAAGACCCATGCTCGGCTCATCGAGGAGAATCGTCTCGGGGTTCGCCATCATCGCGCGGCCGATGGCGCACATCTGCTGCTCGCCGCCCGAGGTATAGCCGGCCTGCGAGGTCCGGCGTTCCTTGAGACGCGGGAAGTAATGGTAGACGCGCTCCAGGCTCTCCTTCACGCCGCCGCCCGAGCGGGTGTAGGCGCCGGTCAGCAGGTTCTCCTCCACCGTCAGGTGCTCGAAGCAGTGCCGCCCCTCCATCACCTGGATCACGCCGCGGCGCACCAGTTCGGCCGGGTTCAGGTCGGCGATCGGTTCGCCGCGATAGGTGATCGAGCCCTTGGTCACCTCGCCGCGCTCGGAGTGCAGCAGGTTGGAGATGGCCTTGAGCGTGGTGGTCTTGCCGGCGCCGTTGCCGCCGAGCAGGGCGGTGATGCCGCCCTTGGGGACGGACAGGCTGACGCCCTTCAGCACGAGGATGACGTGGTTGTAGATCACCTCGATGTTGTTGACCTCGAGGATGGTCTCCCCGGCCGGGGCGGACTGGGCCGGGGCGTCGAGCGTGGCGGCGTCGGTCATGTCTGCGTTCCTTAAAGCGCGCGTCGGCGCGCGCGCTGCGTGATCTGGTTGCAAACCGCGCCCCGGCGCGCATCGGCGCATGCCAGGGGGCGTCGGCGGGTCCCCTCCCCCGTCGAAACGGGGGCGGGGGGCGGCCCCGGGCGCGCGCGGCGCCCGGGACCCGTCGCGTCAGGACGACATCACTCGCAGGTGCGCGGGGTGATGTTGTTCTCGGCGGCGTAGGCCATGGAGTCTTCCATGATCAGCGGCATCACGACGTCCATGTCGGGCGACATGAAGTCCGACACGAGGCTCCAGGAGGCCGACTCGACGTCCCACTGCTGGATGACGCCCTGGTGCGGCGCGCCGTGGTCCTCGCAGGTCACCTGGAAGGGCTGGGCGAAGCCGCCGAGGCCCAGTTCGGCCCAGCGTTCCTCGGAGATGCCCAGCGCCTCGTAGCCGTCGCGCATGTCGGCGGCGGTGATGTTGGCCTTGCCGGTCAGCTTCTGCGCCGTGGCGATCGCCTCGGCCACCAGCACGGCGGCGTAGACGCCGCGGTTGTAGCCGACCTCGCCGATGGTGGTGCCGTCGCCGGCGCCCTTGCCGGCGTCGATCACCATCTCCTGGATCTGCTTGAAGGCCGGGAAGTCGGCGCCCGGCGCGTGCCAGGTGATCGACTTGTAGCCGTCGGCGCCGGCGCCCGCGGGCTCCACGTCCGCCTCGGAGCCGGACCACCACACGCCGATGAACTTGTTCATGTCATAGCGGATGTTGGTGGCTTCCTGGATGGCGACCGAGTTCATCACGCCCCAGCCCCACATGAACACGTAGTCCGGGCGCTCGCGGCGGATCTGAAGCCACTGCGACTTCTGCTCCTGGCCCGGGTGATCGACCGGCAGCAGGGTCAGGTTATAGCCGTGCTTCTCGGCCAGAACCTCGAGCGTGCGGATCGGCTCCTTGCCATAGGCGGAGTTGTGGTACAGCAGGGCGATCTTCTTGCCCTCGAGGCTGCCGCCCTCCTGCTCCATCGCGTACTTGACCATGATCGAGGCGGCGTCCCAGTAGGTGCCCGGGGGGTTGAACACCCACTTGAACACCTTGCCGTTGACCGCCGAGGTGCGGCCATAGGCCATGGAGTGGACCGGGATGCCGTCGGCCGAGGCCTTGGGGATCAGCTGGTAGGTGATGCCCGTGGACTGCGGGATGTAGACCAGCGCGCCCTCGCCCTTGGTGGACTCGTAGCACTCCACGCCCTTCTGCGTGTTGTAGCCGGTCTCGCACTCCAGCACCCGGATCGGCTCGCCGCCGACGCCGCCGTCGCGCTCGTTCAGCAGGGTCATGTAATCCGAGAAGCCGTCGGCATAGGGAATGCCGGAGGGCGCGTAGGGCCCGGTGCGGTAGTTCAGGGCCGGGATCACCAGCTCGGCCATGGCCGGGGTCGCGGCGGCGATGGCCGCGGCCGCGACGGCGGCGAGTTTGATGGCTTTCATGACTTTTACCTCCCTGGTTTCGTCATGTCTCTTGAAGGCGTGCGGCGCCCCCGCCCGGCGTCCTCCCGGCCGGTCGGGGACGACGCGGTTCAGTGCGGGAAGGGCCAGAGCCGGAGCTTTTCCTTGCCCAGGCGCCAGAGCTGCGCGAGGCCGTGCGGCTCCACGATCAGGAAGAAGATGATCAGCCCGCCGACGACCACGAATTCGGTATGCGTGGCGATGGTGGTGGACCAGCCCATGCCGCCGACCATGAGGTTCTTGAGCAGCACCGGCAGCAGGATCATGAAGCCGGCGCCGATGAACGACCCGAAGACCGAGCCGAGCCCGCCGATGATGATCATGAACAGCACCAGGAACGACTGGTTGATGCCGAAGGCCTCGGTCGGCTCCACCGCGCCGAGATAGACCGAGAAGAACAGCGCCCCGGCCACGCCCACGTAGAAGGACGAGGTCGCGAAGGCGGTCAGCTTGGCTACCAGCGGGTTCACGCCGATGATCTCGGCCGCGATGTCCATGTCGCGAATCGCCATCCACTGCCGCCCGGTCCGCCCGCGCGTCAGGTTGCGCGCCAGCCAGGCCAGCAGGAACACGAAGGACAGGCAGAACAGGTAGGTCGCCCAGGGCGCCGCGTTCGGGCCGGTCACCGCAAAGCCGAACACGGTCCGCTCGGGCGCCGAGATCTGGCCGGTGGCCGAGTAGTTGAAGAACCACGGCACCTTGTTGAACAGCCACACCAGGAAGAACTGCGCCGCCAGCGTCGCGACCGCGAGGTAGAACCCCTTGATCCTGAGCGACGGCAGGCCGAAGGCCGCGCCCACCAGCGCCGTCACCCCGCCCGAGAGCAGCACGACGAAGAAGATGTTCAGGTCCGGGAAGGCGGTCATCAGCTTGTAGCAGGCATAGGCCCCCACCGCCATGAAGCCGCCGGTGCCGAGCGAGACCTGCCCGCAATAGCCGGTCAGGATGTTGAGCCCCAGCGCCGCGATCGAGAACACCAGGAACGGCACCAGCACCGATTTTTCCCAGTAGTCGTTGATCAGCAGGGGGATCAGCCCGAACGCCACGATCAGCACGAAGTAGTACCGGTAGCGGTCGAACTTGATCGGGAAGGTCTGGGCGTCGTCCGAGTAGGACGTTTTGAAGTCGCCTGCCTCACGGTAGAACATGTCTGTGGTCCCGTCTGTCGTCTGTTGCGCGGGCGCGCCGCCTTCCGATCGCGGAAGGGGCCGCGCGCCGCCCGGGCCGTCGTCGCCGCCGCCCCCCCTCCTCAGGGGGCGGCGCGCCGATCAGGCCCCGTGTTCCTCGTCGCGCGCCTCGTCCAGCGCCGTGCGCGGGTCATGCTCGGGCGCCGCGGCCCGGGCCCGGGTCGGGGTGTCCCGGCACAGGTCCAGGTAGGCCCACATCCCGAGGCCGAAGCCCGCGGCGGCGGCCAGGCCCTCGAGCCACACCGCGCCCGTCCCCATGTCCCCGCTGAGCGCGAGGAAGCCGAACACCCAGAAGGCGGACCAGCCGAGCACGCAGAGCGTGGCGACCAGCTTGCGCGAGCGCGCGCCCCCGGTCTGGGTCGGCTCGCCCTCGCGGGGCTGCCAGGGCGCGCGCGGCGCGGCGTCGTCGAAAGCCATGATCGCCTCCATCGGGTCAGACCCTCTCGATGATCTTGTCGCCGAACAGGCCCTGCGGCCGGAACACGAGGAAGACCAGCGCCAGCACGTAGGCGAACCAGTTCTCGGTCGCGCCGCCCAGCAGCGGGCCGGCGAACTGTTCGAACAGCTTCTCGCCCACGCCGATGATCAGCCCGCCGACGATGGCGCCGGGGATCGAGGTGAACCCGCCCAGCATCAGCACCGGCAGCGCCTTGAGGGCGATGAGCGAGAGCGAGAACTGGACGCCGGACTTGGAGCCCCACATGATCCCCGCGACGAGGGCCACGAAGCCCGCGATCGCCCAGGTGACGACCCAGATGTAGCGCAGCGAGATGCCGACCGAGAGGGCGGCCTGGTGGTCGTCCGCCACCGCGCGCAGCGCCCGGCCGGTCTTGGTGTACTGCGAGAACAGGGTCAGCGTGGTCACCAGGATCACCGCGACCACGGCGGCCCAGACGTCGAGCACGTCGATATACATCCCGTACCAGCCGTCCTCGCGCGAGCCCCAGGACGCGGTCAGGTCCTCGAACCAGAAGGAGCCGCCGGAGGGCAGGCCGACGTCGAGCGTCTTGATGTCCGAGCCCCACATCATGTCGCCCACGCCTTCCATGAAGTAGGCGAGGCCGATGGTGGCCATGAACAGGATGATCGGCTCCTGGTTCACCAGCCGGCGCAGGATGATGCGTTCCACCAGGATCGCGAAGACCAGCATCACGCACAGCGTCAGGATGATCGCCAGGATGGACGGGACGGTCCAGCCGAAGCCGTGGATCTCGGTGCCGAAGATCGCGTTGATCAGCTCGGCGAACGGCACCTGGCCGTTCTGGATGCCCACCAGCGTCAGCGCCGCGAACAGCGCCATCACGCCCTGGGCGTAGTTGAAGATGCCGGACGCCTTGAAGATCAGCACGAAGCCGAGGGCGACCAGCGCGTACATGACGCCGGCCATCAGGCCGTTCAGCGTCGTTTCCAGCGCATAGAGAAGTTCGGTGGGCATCACAGGCTCCCGGAAAGCAGGGTCGTCAGGCGCGGATCAGTCATGGGACACCCCCAGGTAGGCGTCGATGACCGCCTGGTTGTTGCGCACCTCGTCGGGGGTGCCGTCGCCGATCTTCTTGCCGTAATCGAGGACCACGACCCGGTCGGCGATGTCCATGACCACGCCCATGTCGTGCTCGATCAGCACGATGGTGGTCCCGAACTCGTCGTTCACGTCGAGGATGAAGCGGCACATGTCCTCCTTCTCCTCGACGTTCATGCCCGCCATCGGCTCGTCCAGCAGCAGCAGCTTCGGCTCGGCCGCCAGCGCGCGCCCGAGCTCGACCCGCTTCTGCAGGCCGTAGGGCAGCCGGCCGACCGGCGTCTTGCGGATCGCCTGGATCTCGAGGAAATCGATGATCTTCTCGACCTTCTCGCGATGCGCGTTGTCTTCCTTCTCGGCCCCGCCGAACCACCACATCGCGTTCTGCAGCATGTTGGTGCTTTGCAGGGTCATGCGCCCGGTCATGATGTTGTCGAGCGTGGTCATGCCCTTGAACAGCGCGATGTTCTGGAAGGTGCGGGCGATGCCCTGCTTGGCGATCTGGTAGGGCTTCATCGCCTGGCGCTGCTTGCCGTGGAACCACAGCTCGCCTTCCTGCGGGTGATAGAAGCCGTTGATGACGTTGAGCATCGAGGACTTGCCGGCGCCGTTCGGGCCGATGATCGCGCGGATCTCGCCCTCGCGGATGTCGAAGCTGATGTCCTTGATCGCGACCACGCCGCCGAAGCGCAGGGTGATGTTCTTCACCTCCATCACCACCTCGCCGATCGCGCGCGGCGCGATGCCGTGGTCGATCTCCTGGTGGGCATACTCGGCGTCGGTCTCGGCCGCGGAGGCGGCGTTGTGAATGGCGTTGCTGCTCATGCCACCTGCTTCCTTTTCGCGTCGACCACGGCGGCGTCGCGGATCTCCAGCGTCGCGGCGAGGCTGCCCTTGCGGCCGTCCTCATAGGTCACCTGGGCGTCGACGAAGGCCGAGGGCGCGCCCGAGTAGAACGCGTCGATCAGCGCCGCGTAGCGCTCGGACACGATGTTCCGGCGCACCTTGCGGGTGCGGGTCATCTCGCCGTCATCCGCGTCCAGCTCCTTGTGCAGGATCGCGAAGCGGTGCACCTGGCAGCCGGACAGCATCGGGTCCTCGGCGACCGAGCGGTTCACCTCCTCGACCGCTTCCTGGACCATCGCGTAGACCTTGGGATGGGCCGCGAGCTCCTGGTAGGAGGCGTAGGCGATGTTGTTGCGCTCGGCCCAGTTGCCGACCGCGGTCATGTCGATGTTGATCATCGCGGTGCACATCTCGCGCCCGCCGCCGAGCACCACGGCCTCGAGCACGGCCGGGTAGAACTTCAGCTTGTTCTCGACATACTTGGGCGCGAACATCGACCCGTCGGCCATCTTGCCGACATCCTTGGCGCGGTCGATGATCCGCAGGTGGCCCGAGCCTTCCTCGAAGAAGCCCGCGTCGCCGGTGGCGACCCAGCCCTCGGGGTCCTTGGTGTCCCGCGTCGCCTCTTCGTTCTTGTAGTATTCCACGAAGGTGCCGGGGGAGCGGTAGAAGATCTCGCCGTTGTCGGCGATGCGGATCTCCACGCCCGGGGCGGGGACGCCCACGGTGTCGGCGCGCACCTCGCCGTCGGGCTGCACGGTGATGAACACCGAGGCTTCCGTCTGGCCGTAGAGCTGCTTGAGGTTGATGCCGAGCGAGCGGTAGAACTCGAAGATCTCCGGCCCGATCGCCTCGCCGGCGGTGTAGCCGACGCGCACGTTCGACAGCCCGAGGGCGTTCTTGAGCGGCCCGTAGACCAGCCATTCGCCGATCTTGTAGTCGCGCTTGTCCTTGGCCGAGACCGCCTTGCCGTCGAGCAGCGCGGGGCCGACGCGGCGGGCGATCTCCATGTACTTCTTGTACATGCGCTGCTTCAGCGGCGAGGCGTCCTCCATGCGGATGGACACGTTGGTCAGCAGCGTCTCGAAGATCCGGGGCGGCGCGAAGAAATAGGTCGGACCGATTTCCTTGAGGTCGGCCATCATCGTCTCGGGGCTTTCGGGGCAGCAGACGCAGAAGCCCGCGACATAGGCCTGGCCCATCGAGAAGATGAAGTCGCCGACCCAGGCCATGGGCAGGTAGGCGAGCACGCTGTCGGTCGCGGTCAGCTTGTCGAATTCCACCGAGCCCTTCGCGGTCTCGATGATGTTGCGGTTCGACAGGACCACGCCCTTGGACTTGCCGGTGGTGCCCGAGGTGTAGAGCATCACGCAGGTGTCGTCGGGGGTCTGGGTCGCGATCAGCGCGTCGATCTTCGGCCCCAGCTCTCCGGCGCGGGCCTCGCCGGCCTTCTCGACGTCGTCGAGCCAGTGCAGCGTGGTGTGATCGTATTTGCGCAGGCCGCGGCGGTCGTCATAGACCACGTGCCGAAGCTCCGGCAGGCGGTCCTTGATCGACAGCACCTTGTCGACCTGCTCCTGGTCCTCGCAGATCACCATGACGGCGCCCGCGTGGTCGAGGACATAGGCCATCTCCTCGGCGTTCATGTCCTGGTAGACCGGCACCGGCACCGCGGCGCAGTAGCCGATGGCGCACATGGACCAGTAAAGGCGGGGCCGGTTCGACCCCACGATGCAGACTTTCTCCGCGGGCTGAAGCCCGAGATCCATCAGGCCCATGGCGATGGCGCGCGTCTCGTCGCGCACCTCGTCCCAGGTCCAGCTCTGCCAGATGCCGAATTCCTTCACGCGGCTTGCGGGACGGCCCTTGAACCGGCTCGCATTCGCCTCGAGAAGCTTCGGAAACGTGTCGAGCGCGCCCGAGGGCGCGGCGGCTTGCGTCACGTCGATGTCCTCCCATGCGGGCGGCGCGCACTCCCACGCGCGCCGCGCCTTGATGCCCGTGGCGGCCTTCCGATCTTTCGCCGGACCGGCGTCCCCGGGCGCTTCGCATCATCGGCGCTGCAACCGCAGGGTCAAGACCGAAAGCCCCCCCGGGCCTTCATCACCTTTCAAACAGCGCAGCGTTTCGGCAATTTTTCGAAATCCTAACGAATTGCAACAGGCCGGATCCTGCGCTTGCCCGGGCGCCGGGCCGGGGCTATCGCTTTGCCCATGACACGCGCGCCCGTCAGGTCCGAAAGCTATGAAACGGTGGATCCAACGCTGATCCAGGCCGGGTTCAACCTGATCCAGCAGGCGCTCACGATCTTCGACGCGGACCTGCAGCTGGTCGGCTGGAACGCCCGCTTCACCGAGATGTTCGCCCTGCCCCGCACGCTCGTTTATCGAGGCGCCCGGTTCGAGGACATCATTCGCTTCCTGGTGGAACGGGGCGAATACGGCCCGGTGCGCGACGGCGAGGCGGAGAGCATGATCGCCGAGCGGGTGGACCGCGCCCGCGCCTTCGAGGCCCATTACATCGAGCGCGACCGCCCCGACGGGACCACCATCAGCATCGAGGGGCACCCGCTGGCGCAGGGCGGCTGGGTGGCGGTCTATACCGACATCACCGCGCACAGGCGCCAGGAACGTTTGCTGCGCGCCCGCTCGGCCGACCTGTCGGAACAGCTCCTCCAGCACTCCGCCGAACTCGCGCGCGCCAACCGCGAGCTCGCCGCCGCCAACGCCGCGCTGACCGAGACGCAGCGCGCCCTCGTGCGCTCCGAGGCGCGGGCGCGGCTGGCGACCGAGGCGACCCCCGCCCATATCGCCTATGTCGACCGGGACCTGGTCTACCGCTACTCCAACCGCCGCCTTGGCGAGGTGACGGGCAGCGGCGATTCGGAGGTGATCGGGCGGCGCATGGACGAGGTGCTGGGGGCCGAGATCTTCGACAAGATCGGCCCGAGCATCGAGGACGCGCTGGCCGGCCGCCCCGCGCGCTGCGAGTTCCGCCACCGCCGCCGCGACGGCGCCGAGGCCGCGACCCGCGTCGCCTTCACCCCGATCTTCGACGACAGCCCCCGCCCCGAGGGGATCCCCCCGCGGGTGCGCGGCTTCTACCTGCTCTCGCTCGACGTCACCGAGGAACGCCGCGCCGCCGAGGCCGTGCTGCAGACCAAGAAGATGCAGGCCGCCGCGCAGCTGACCCGCGGCCTGGCGCATGATTTCTCGAACCTGCTGACCGTGATCCTCGGGATGCAGGGGCGGATCCTCGACGATCCCGCCCTGCCCCCGGCCGCGCGCGAGGCGGCCGAGGCCACCCGCGCCGCCGCCCGCCGCGGCGCCGCGCTGATCGAACGGCTCTCGCACGTGTCGGACCGGCGCGAACTGACCCGGGCGCGCGCCGACGCGGGCGGCCTGCTGCGCGGGCTGGCCGAGCTGACGGCGCCCTCCCTGCCCCCCGGCGTGCGGCTGGTGACCGAGATCCAGGCCGGGCTGCCCCCCGCCTGGATCGACGCGGGCCAGCTCCAGGACGCGGCGCTGAACCTGCTGCTCAACGCCCGCGACGCGGTGCAGATGGCGGGGACGGACGGCGAGATCACCCTCTCGGCCCGGACCGAGGCGGGGGCCGATGGCGACCCGATGCTGGTGGTCGCCGTCACGGATGACGGCCCGGGCTTCGAGGCCGAGGCGCGCGAGCGGGCGGTGGAGCCGTTCTTCTCCACCAAGGGCCATGGCGGCTCGGGGCTGGGGCTGTCGATGGTCTACGGCTTCGCCACCGCGGCGGGCGGATCGCTGGAAATCGGCGCGGCGCCCGGGCGCGGCGCCTGCGTGACGCTGCGCCTGCCGGTGGGCCGCCCCGAGGATGCGGGGGCGGCCGATCCCGGCCCCGACCTCTCCCGCCCCGCCCAGGGCCCCGCGCCCGAGGGAATCGCCCTCGTGGCCGACGATTCGCCGGACCTGCGCGCGGTGCTGCGCGGGGCGCTGACCGACATGGGCTGGCCGGTGCTGGAAGCGGCCAGCGGCGAGGAGGCGCTGGACCTCGCCGCCCGGATCGAGGACATCCGCCTCGTGGTCTCGGACATCGACATGGGCGCCGGGCTGACCGGGCTCGACGTCGCCGGCAAGCTGGCCGCGGCGCGGCCCGAGCTGCGGGTGCTGCTGACCACCGGCCTGCCCGCCGACACGCCCGAGCGCCGCCAGGCCGCCGAGGAAGGGCGCGCCGTGCTCCCCAAACCCTTCACCGCCGAGGAGCTGGAGGCGCGCCTCGCCGAGCTGCGCGCCCCCGCCGCCGCCCCGGCCGATGCGGAGCCCGCGCCATGACCCAGCAAGCCGAGGCCGCGCCCCTGATCGCCATCGTCGACGACGAGCCGGACGTGATCGCGGTGCTGCGCGCCGCGCTCGAGGCCGTGGGCTTCCGCGTCCAGGGCTTCGCCACCGCCCGCGCGTTCGAGACCGCCGCCCAGCGCATCGCCCCCGCGGTCTGCCTGATCGACCTCGGGCTGCCCGACACCGACGGGCTGGCGCTGGTCTACAAGGTCGCGCAGGAGCAGGGGGCGGCCGTCATGATCGTCTCGGGGCGCGGCGGGGTGCAGGACAAGATCGCCGGGCTGGAGCTCGGGGCCGACGACTACATCGTCAAGCCGTTCGACCCGGCCGAGGTGGTGGCCCGGATCCGGGTGCTGCTGCGCCGCTCGGAACGCAGCGCCGCCGCCGGCCGCCGCCGCCGCGCGGGCTTCGCGGGGTGGGAGGCGGATTTCGACACCTTCCAGCTGAGCGCCCCCGACGGCGAGGCGATCCGCCTGTCGCGGGCCGAGGGCGAGATGCTGCGCCTGTTCCTCGAGACCCCGAACCGGCTGCTGTCGCGCGCCCAGATCCAGGACGGGATCGGCGGCGCGGCGGGCGATGGCTTCGACCGGGCCATCGACGTGCGCGTCAGCCGCCTGCGCACCAAGCTGCGGGACGATCCGAAGAACCCGACGCTGATCCGCACGATCTATGGCGCGGGCTACATCTTCGTCGGCGACGTGAACTGGCTGGCGTGAATATTGGCATGCTTAAAGAAGCGCCCTATCTGTGGGGCGCTTCTTGTGAGGGGCTGACGTCCCAGCCGGAAGCGGCGCCGCCCAGCGCGGCGTCCGGCACGGTGGGCTCAACCTTGCCGTTGGGTTTCGTCGTAGCCGCTCCTCTCTTGCGACACCAATGCGCGGCACGCCGCGCGAAGACTAGACCCTCTAAACGAACGATGACTCTGACTCACCCTCAACACGGCTTTAACCCGGAACAGGTTGCAGAACTGCGCAAGACGCTTGGCGAAACCCTGCAGGACCGCCGCAAGGACCTCGGGATGACCCAGCACGAACTGGCCCAGGAGGTCGGGTTCACTTATTACACCATGATCTCCCAGATCGAACTGGGGCGCACACGGATCCCGCCCGACAAGCTCAAGGACTACGCCCGCGCCCTGCAGATGGATCCGGAAGATTTCGGCAAGCTCTGCCTCGCCCACTACGATCCCTACATGCATGAGCTGTTGTACGGACGGTTTCCCACGTCTGCGCTTCACATCCTGAAAAGCGGCGCTCGCTGAGCCGTCCGGCGCGCACGAAAACGCCCCGCCCGGAGGTCCCGGGCGGGGCGTCTTGCATTCAGGCCCCGGAGACGGGGCGCGCGATCAGTTGACGGTCTTCTCGGCCTCGCCCTCGATCGCCTTGCGGGTCCCGTTCGCGGACTGGATCTCGATCCGGCGGGGACGCAGGGCCTCGGGCACCTCGCGCACCAGGTCGACATGCAGAAGGCCGTTCTCGGTCTTCGCCGCGACCGGGCGGACGTGGTCGGCAAGCTGGAAGCGCTTCTCGAAGGCGCGGGCGGCGATGCCGCGGTGGAGATAGACGGGGGCCTCGCCCTCTTCGCCCTCGGGCTTGCGGCCCGAGATCACCAGCTGGCCGTCGCGGCTTTCCACGGACAGCTCGTCCTCGGCGAAGCCGGCGGCGGCGACGGTGATGCGATAGCTGGTCTCGCCCGTCTTCTCGATGTTGTAGGGGGGATAGCCCGGGGCGCCGCTCTGCTCGGCGGTCATCACGTTGTCGAGCATCGAGGCGAGGCGGTCGAAGCCGACGGTGGAGCGGTAGAGCGGGCTGAAGTCGAACGTGCGCATGGCTGCATATCCTCTGGTCTGAGCGACATGTGTCAGGGGCCCTCCGGCATCGGACCGGCCCCGCGGTTGGTCATTCGCGCGCCGGCCCCTGGAGCGGCGACCGGCGCATGACACCCAGATGGGAAGCGTTCCGCGGGGCGTCAAGACCCCGGCCCGCGCCCCCGCAAATGCAGGCGGCGCCGCCCTTTTCGGGACGGCGCCGCCGGTCCTGCGGTCGGGATCGGGGGCCCTCGGCCCCCCGCCGCGGCCGCCCCTTCGGCCGCCCCCCTCAGCCGCCCGGGGGCCTGCGCCCCTGCCAGGCCGAACCGCCCGACAGCCCGCCCCCCGGGCGCACCGACTTGAACGCGCCGCCGCCGCCCGCCGCGGCGCCCGCGCCGGGGGCCGCGACGCTCTTGCGCGCGACCTCGTGGGTCTTCAGCCGCGCCTTGAGGGTCGGCAGCGCGGCGTCGAGCACGGCCGCGTAGGTCTGGCTGCGGTCATGGCCCGAGATGATCGCCACCATCTGCGGGGCGCCGTCCGCCGCCCGGCGGAACACCGGCGCGCCCGAGGATCCGGGCGCGACCTCGCAGGTCAGCCGGGCGATGTCGCCGTCGCGGCCGCGGACCCGGCACGGCTCCTGCAAGGACAGCGCGAAGCTGCGGCCCCGGCCATAGCTGAGCAGCGCCACCGCCCCGTCCTTGGCCGGCAGCGCGTCGGGCGGGTAGTGCGGGATGCGCGAGCCGAGCACCGGCGCGTCCAGCTCCACCAGCGCGATGTCGGAATAGACGTTGTCGATCTTCATCCGGCGCCCGCGGGTGGGCACGTAATCGGGATGCACCGCGGTGCGCCTGGCCTGTCGGATCGCCTCCCAGGTCCCGTCGCGATAGCCGGCGGCGAAATAGACCTCGGTGTCATAGCGCCGCCGCAGGTCGTCATAGAGGCAGTGCGCCGCGGTCACGGCCAGCGTCTCGGACAGCAGCGTGGCGGTGCAATAGCCCCCGCCGGTGATGTTCAGCCGCCCCACGCCGCGCCATTCGCGCTGTTCGTAATCGGGCAGCATCCGGCGGGCGGCGGTCTCCTGCGCCGGGGCGGCGGAGGGGACGAGGAAGGCGGCCGTCGCCGAAAGGGCGAGATACGCGGCCGCGCGGCGCAAAGCTGTGTGCATCATTGAAGCGACTCGATCAGATCCTTGCCAAGGCGGTCGGCGGCGACGCCGAGCGCGGGGCCGGCGCCGCGGGGGGCGCCGCGCGAATCGGCGGTGGAGCGGCCCATGACCGAGACCACGCCGAGCACCCGCGCGCCCGCGCGCCCGCCCTCGGGGCCGACGGCGACCAGCGGCGCGCCCGAAACGCCGGGCGTCGCCTCGCAGCGGGTGAACAGGACCTCGCCGCGCCGGGCCAGCACCGCGCAGCCGCGCTCCACCGACAGCGCCTCGGCCCGGTCGCGGCCATAGGAATAGACGTCGACATGGTGCGGGGTGACGCCGGGAAGGGCGAGGGGGATCGGCCGGACCTCCTCGGCCGTGATCGGGCGCGAGAGTTCGAGCACCGCGAGATCGCGGGAGATGTCGGCCAGTTCGGCCCGCGCCTTGGGCGACATCGGGTGGTCGGGATCGACCAGCGCGATGCGCAGCGCGGTGCGGTGGGCGGCGTAGCCCCCCTTGCGATACCCGGCGACGAAATGGATCGAGCCGGGCCGCCAGGCCCGCCCGGTGCGCGCGTTGATCACGCAATGCGCGGCGGTGACGACGTGGCGGTCCGAGACGAGGGTGCCGGTGCAGAAGCCCGAGCCGCCCGCGTTGACGCGGCCCACGGCCTCCCACTGCTTCTGCTCGGCATGGGAGGCGAGGCGGCGCTCGGTCTCGGGCGCCCAGCGGCGCGGGGCGTCGCCAAGGCGCGAGACGGCGGCGGCGAGGGGGGCGCGCGGCCCGGTCTCGGCCCCCGGCCGGGCCGGCGCGGCGTCGTCGGCGGCGGCGGGCGGCGCGGCGGCGGCGGCGGCCAGCAGCGCGGCGACAAGCGCGCCGGCGGCGGCGCGCATGGGGCGGATGACCGCGTCCCGGCGCATGCGCTGCGCCGCCCGGTCCGGTTCGCGCGCAAACATGCGCATGTAAAAGCCTTGGCTCATGCAGCCATCCCCTGCATCAAGATCCGCAGGCCCACCCCTTCCCTGAACATGGCGCACAGGAAGCGTCGGGACAAGCGCGCTACCGCAAGTAGAACGCAAGAACCGCAACAGAGCCTGAAGGCGATGTTCACCCGCGCGCCGGGCCGTCCCGGGGCGGCGCCGCGCCGCTCAGCCCCCCGCCAGCGCCGGGGGGACCGGCCCGCCGGTGGCCCAGTCGAGCAGCTGCGCGGTGTGCACCACCGGGGCGCCCGCCTTGGCGCCGATCTGCACCATGCAGCCGATATTGCCCGCCGAGATCACGTCCGGGTTCACCGCCTCGAGCGTCGCGACCTTGCGGTCCTGCAGCTGGCCCGCGATCTCGGGCTGGAGCAGGTTGTAGGTCCCGGCCGAGCCGCAGCACAGGTGCGGATCGGCGGGCTCGGCCACCTCGAACCCCGCCTGTTTCAGCAGCCGCTTGGGCGCCGCCGTCACCTTCTGCCCGTGCTGGAGCGAGCAGGCCGCGTGATAGCCGACGCGCAGGCCCTTCGCCCCGGCGTCTTCGGCGACCGGGCCGAGGCCGATCTCCTCCATGAACTCGGTGATGTCGCGCGTCATGGCGGCGATCTTCTGCGCCTTGCGTTCATACGGGGTGTCTTCGAACATCACCCCGTAATCCTTCACCGTGGTGCCGCAGCCCGAGGCGTTGATGACCACGGCGTCGAGGCCCTCGCCGTCGATCTCCCGCGTCCAGGCCTTGATGTTGGCCTTGGCGAAGGCGTGGGAACTGTCCGCCTTGCCCATGTGATGCGTCAGCGCCCCGCAGCAGCCGGCGCCCTCGGCGATCACCACCTCGCAGCCATGGCGGGTCAGCAGGCGGATCGTCGCCTCGTTGATCTCGGTATCGAGGGCCTTTTGCGCGCAGCCGGTCATCAGGGCCACGCGGCGCTTGCGCTCTCCCTGCGCCGGGATCACCTGCGGCTGGTCGAAGAGGCTCGGGGGCGGCAGGTCGCGCGGGGCCATCTCGACCATCGCGCGCAGCTCCCTCGGCATCGCCTTGCGGAACGGGCGCGCGGCCCAGGCCCCGAGGATGGCGACGCGGAAGCGGGTCGGATAGGGCAGGATCGCCGCCAGCACCCCGCGCAGCACGCGGTCATAGAGCGGGCGCTTCCAGGTCTTCTCGATATGCGCGCGGGCATGGTCGAGAAGGTGCATGTAATCGACCCCCGACGGGCAGGTCGACATGCAGGCGAGGCACCCGAGGCAGCGGTCCACGTGCTTGACCGTCTTCGCGTCGGCGGGGCGGCCCGTCTCCAGCATCTCCTTGATCAGGTAGATGCGGCCGCGGGGGGAATCCAGCTCGTCGCCCAGCACCTGGTAGGTCGGGCAGGTGGCGGTGCAGAACCCGCAATGCACGCAGGAGCGCAGGATCTTGTTGGACCGGGCGATCCCGGGGTCCTGCAGCTGTTCGGGGGTGAAATTGGTCTGCATCAGGCGGCCCCGGCATGGAGTTCGGCGGGCGTCATGCGCCCGGGGTTGAGGATCCCGCGCGGGTCGAACTTCGCGCGCAGCCCGGCGGAGAGGGCGGCGAGCGGCGCGGGCTCGGGCTGGAACACCGGGGTCGCGGCGCGCACGGGCTCGGGGGCGCGGACCAGCGTGGCGTGGCCCGCGGCGCCCAGCTCTTCGCGGATCACGGCGGCGCCGGCGTCGCCGGCCCCGGGCGTCAACAGCCACACGAGGCCCCCGCCCCAGTCATACTGCACCTCGGCGCTGCGGCGGGCGGCGATGCGGGCGACCACGCCAGGGGCCGAGGACGGCCGCATCGACAGCCGCCAGACCGCGCCCTCGCGCCCCGCGAAGGCGGACACGTCGCGGATGTCGGCCCAGGGGCCGTCCCCGTCCACGTCGTCCACCGCGCCGTGCACGCACAGCAATTCGCGCAGCCGGTCGCGGCGATAGGCGACCGAGCCGTCCAGCCCCTCGATCCGCACAAACGTCCCCTGCCCCGGCAGGTGCGCCGCGCCGGTCACGTCATAGGGCGAGCCGAGCGCCGCCGACATCGCCGCCACGGCGCCGGAATCGTCCAGCCCGTCGATGCGCAGCGTCGCCATGGCCTCGGGCATCGGGGAGAGCTTGAAGCTGATCTCGGTCAGAACCCCGAGCGTGCCGTGGGACCCGGCGAGCAGCTTCACCAGGTCATAGCCGGTGACGTTCTTCATCACCCGCCCGCCATTCTTGATGACGCGCCCGGCGCCGTCGACGAAGCGCACGCCGAGCATGGCGTCGCGCACCGCGCCCGCCTGCACCCGGCGCGGCCCGGCCAGCCCCGCGGCGGCCATCCCGCCCACCGTGGGCGCGCCGGAGGTCCCGAGGAGGGGCCGCATGTCCATCGGCTCGAACGCGAAGCGCTGGTTCTCGGCGGCGATCAGCGCCTCGACCTCCGCCAGCGGCGTGCCCGCGCCCGCGACCAGCGACAGCGCGCCCGGCTCATAGACCGACACGCCCGAGAGCGCGCCCGTCTCGAGCGGCACGCCCTCGACCGGGCGGCCGAAACCCGCGCGCGATCCGCCGCCGATGATCTCCAGCGGCCCGGTCGCCGAGGCGATCGCCTCGGCCAGTTCAGCCTCGTCCGTCGGTCTCACGTGAGCTACCTCCACTCGTTCCGGGCCTCCACTCGTTCCGGGGGTCTGCGCCCCGCCTTCGTCCTTGCCCCGCGCGGCTCAGGCCGCCGCGTCGCGCCGTCCCTCGCGCCGGGAGGCGCTGGCGTAGATCGGGAACACCTTGGCCGGGTTCAGCAGCCAGTCGGGGTCGAACACGTCCTTGACCGACATTTGCGCATCGAGATCCTCGGGCGCATATTGCCGGTCCATCAGGTCGCGCTTCTCGACGCCCACGCCGTGCTCGCCGGTCAGGCAGCCGCCCGCCTCGACGCAGAGCAGCAGGATGTCGGCCCCCAGCTTCTCGGCCTTGGCGAGTTCCGCCGGGTCGTTGGCGTTGAACAGGATCAGCGGGTGCATGTTGCCGTCGCCGGCATGGAACACGTTGGCGACGCCGAGACCGGCCGCCTTCGCCAGCTCCGCCGTGCCCACCAGCACCTTCGGCAGGGCCGAGATCGGCACCGTGCCGTCCATGCACAGGTAGTCGGCCACCTGCCCCGTGGCGCCGAAAGCGGCCTTGCGGCCCTTCCAGATCGCCGCCGACTGCTCGGGGCCGGTGCTTTCGCGCATCTCCATGGGGTTGTGGCGCGCGGCGACCGCCTTGACCCGGCCCAGCGCCTCGTCGATCTCGGCGTCCGAGCCCTCGACCTCCACGATCAGCAGCGCCTCGGCGTCGAGCGGATAGCCCGCGCCGACGAAATTCTCGGTCAGGTGGATGATCGGCTTGTCCATGAACTCGATCGCCACCGGCAGGACGCCCGACTTGATGATGTCGAAGACGCAATCCCCGGCGACTTCGGCGGAATCGAAGGCCAGCAGGATCGGCCGCGCGCCCTCGGGCTTGGGCAGGATCCGCAGCGTGGCTTCCGTCACCACCCCCAGCTGCCCCTCGGAGCCGCAGATGACGCCGAGCAGGTCCAGCCCCGCGGCGTCGGCGTAAGGCCCGCCGATCTCCAGGATCTCGCCCGCCATGGTGACGATGGTGACGCCGAGCAGGTTGTTGGTGGTCACCCCGTATTTCAGGCAATGCGCCCCGCCCGAGTTCATCGCGATGTTGCCCGCGATGGCGCAGGCGAGCTGGCTCGACGGGTCGGGGGCGTAGAAGAACCCGTCCGCCTCCACCGCGCCGGTGACGGACAGGTTGGTGCGGCCGGTCTGCACCCGGATCACCCGGTCGGCATAGTCCGTCTCCAGCACCTGGTTCATCCGCGCGACGCCGAGCACCACGGAATCGGCGGTCGGCAGCGCGCCGCCCGCCAGCCCGGTGCCCGAGCCGCGGGGGATCACCGGAACGCCTTCCGCGTGGCAGATGCGCAGGACCGCGGCGACTTCCTCGGTGGTGCGCGGCAGGGTGACGGCGAGGGGGCGGCAGGCATAGGCCGTCAGCGCGTCGCAGTCATAGGCCCGCGTCTCGGTGTCGTCGTCGATCACCGCGTCGGCGGGCAGCGCGGCGCGCAGCGCCTCCACCACCGCGGATTTGCGGGCCATCACGGCGGCGTTCGGCTCGGGCATCTGCATGGCGGTCCCCTCCCTTGCGTGGCGCGGCCGGGCGGCGGCCCGGACCCGCGCTGCGAAATTGGTCCGATTATCTTACCAATTCGGAGGCTTGCCAAGCGCCGCGGGACGGGGGAAGCAGGGGCATGACGCCGCTTTCGCTCATCGACGCCGCCTTTTTCAGCTGGCGGGACGCCGCCGCCCTGGGGCTGTTCCTGCTGCTGTGGTTCGGCATGACCTGGGCCATCGAGCGGGCGCCCGCGCGCCGCCCCTCGACCGCGCAGGTGATGGGCCGCTACCGGATGCGGTGGATGGAGCAGATGCTGCTGCGCGAGCCGCGGATCCTCGACGGCGCGCTGCTGGCGCAGCTGCGCTCGGGGACCGCCTTCTTCGCCTCGGGCTGCATGATCGCCATCGGCGGGGCCGCGGCGCTGCTGGGCCAGGCGGAGCAGGTGGTCAGCCTGGCGCAGGACCTGTCGGCGGACCAGCTGGAGATTTCGCGCACCACCTCCGAGGCGAAGATCCTGTTCCTGGTGGTGCTGCTGGTCAGCGCCTTCCTGCGCTTCGTCTGGGCGCACCGGCTGTTCGGCTATTGCGCGATCCTGATGGGCGCGGTGGGGCGCGACGCGGACGAGGCGGAGAACCAGCGCATCGCGCGCAAGGCGGGGCTTCTGAACATCTCGGCGGGCAAGAGCTTCAACCGCGGGCTGCGGCAGCTCTATTTCTGCCTCGCCGCGCTGGCCTGGTTCCTGGGGCCCGAGGCGTTCGGCTGCGCGACCCTGGCCACCGCGGCGGTGCTGCACCGGCGCGAATTCCGCTCGGACAGCCGCAAGGCGCTGCTGGACGACGACTGAGGGGGCCGGGGCGGATGCGCGGGATCAGCCGCGCCCGCCCGCACTGCGCGCGCCCGACGCCGCCTCGGCGCCGGACGGGGCCCCGGACGCGGCGTCCGACGGCGCCTCGCGCCACAGGGCGTAAAGCTGCATCAGCCCGAAGAACAGCGCCACCGCCCCGACCAGCGCCGCGGCGCGCAGGGGCGTGGACAGGGCCGTCCAGTCGACCTGGATCGCGGCCGCCATCAGCAGCACGTGCAGGGTGAAGGCCTGGATCGACCAGCGCCCCACCCGCCGCAGCGGCCCGAGCGAGAAATACCAGCGCAGCGCCGCCCGCGCCGGGGCCGTCAGCGCGTCGCGCCCGACCAGGATCGCGGTGATGGCGAGGCACCCGGCCAGCACCCGGACCAGGTAGAAGGGCGTCAGCTCCATCCGGCCGTCGAAGCCGTTCAGCGCGGGATGCAGGTTGAAGGGCGGCAGGCCGTGCGCCGCGCTCGCCGTCAGCCACAGGCCGCCGATGGCGAGAACCGGCGCGGCCCAGGCCGGCGCCGCCAGCGCCCGGCGGCGCAGCGCGGGCGACCAGCCCCCGAGGGCGACGAAGATCACGAACAGGAACTGCCAGGCGGCGATGTCGAAGGGCTGGAACCCGCCGACCAGGCCGAACAGCCCGGCCGAGCCCTCGACCTGGGATGCGGCGTAGATCAGCGCCGAGCCCGCGCACCACTTGCGCAGGTCCGCGCCGAACAGCGCGCTCAGCCCGCCGCAGACCAGGAAGCAGCAGATGTAGATGATCAGGATGTCGGCGTAATAGCCGCCCTTCTGAAGCAGCAGGGACTCGACGAGCAGCCGCGTCCCCGCGCCCGGCGACTCCGCCCAGTCCACCCCGGTCAGCCCGTCGAGCAGGAAGGGGACGTGGCAAATGAGCATGTACCCATAGATCACCCTCAGCCGGGTGACTGCAAAACGACCGAAAGAGCGGGGCCGATCCGTCCCGAAACACAACAAACCGATCAAGAAGCCCGAGATCGGGATGAAGAATTCAGCATCATACAGGCCAATCCACTTGGCATGATGGAAGTACGATGCGAAGGGCACGGCGGTCGAGAACGACATGTGAGCGTACATCATGCCAAGAAGAAGATGCCCACGCATCCCGTCGACCAGCGTATACCGCATGATTCCCCCGTCCACGCGGCGCCTCTGGCCGCGTTACGGAAGCCATACTGCTCTCGCTGCGCCGCAACATCAAGACGACGGAGAGGTTTTTCTGAAAAACGTCGCGGAAGGCGCCCCGGCGGGCGGCTCAGATCAACCCGAGGCGCTCCACCCGTTCCGGGTCCGGGAAGGTGCGGTAGAGGCCGCAATACTTGTGGGCGATCATCTCGTGCACCATGCGGTGCAGCTTGCCGACATGCTCGTCCTTCGTGCTGCCCACCAGCCGGAAGGCGCGGTCGAACTGGGCGAAATCCTGGAACTCCACCACCAGCAGGAAATCCGTGAACCGGTCCGAGGCGAGGTTCAGCTTCCGGCGCATCAGCCGCCAGGACAGGATCGTCCCCTCCTCGTGCAGGTGGGTCATCCAGGCCTCCATGGCCTGGGCGAAGGCGAGGGCCTTCCCCTCCTCCTTCAGGTCGATCAGGCAGTGGTAGATGTTCATGCGTCTCTCCCGTGCGGCGCCGCGGGAAGCGCCGCAGGGAAGGCTGCCGAAAAATGGCTGACAGGCGGTTAACCGCGCCCCGGGGCGGGGCCGCGCGGCGGGGTCAGGAGGAGATCGGCGCCCCGGTCCGCTTCGCCCAGTCCACGAGGCGCGCGCGCAGGTTCACCTCGCCCGCCTCGATGCCAGCCTCGATCTCGGCGCGCAGCTCGTCGAAGCGGATCTCGCGCACCAGGCGCTTGATCGGGCCGATCGAGGCGGGGCGCATCGACAGCGTGCGCAGCCCCATGGCGCAGAGCGCGGCGGCCTCCAGCGGCCGCCCCGCATCCTCGCCGCAATAGGACAGGCGCGTGCCCACCGCCGCGCAGCGCTCCACGATCAGGCTGATGAAGCTCAGGTACGAGGCGTTGAGCGTGTCGTAGCGCCGCCGCACCCGCTCGTTCTCGCGGTCCGCGGCGAAGAAGAACTGCTTCAGGTCGTTCCCGCCGATGGAGATGAAATCGGCCGACTCGAAGAAGTTGTCCGGCGCGAAGGCGAGGCTCGGCGTCTCCAGCATCGCGCCGATGTTCAGCCAGGCCGGGGCCCGGCGGCCCGCGGCGCGGTGGCGCTCGATCTCGCCGCGCACGATGGCCTTCGCCTCCTCGAACTCCGAGGCCTGGGCGATCATCGGGAACATCAGGTTGAAGCCGCGCCCATCCGCCCCGCGCAGCAGCGACTGCACCTGCATCTTCAGAAGGTTGGGCCGATCCAGGCTCACCCGCACCGCGCGCCAGCCGAGGGCCGGGTTCGGCTCCTCGTCGCGCTTCATGTAAGGCAGCACCTTGTCCGAGCCGATGTCGAGCGTGCGGAACGTCACCGGCTTGTCCCCGGCCGAGTTCAGCACCCGCGCGTAAAGGTCCGCCTGCTGCTTGCGCTTGGGGACCTTGGCGCGGATCAGGAACTGCAGCTCGGTCCGGTAGAGGCCCACCCCGTCGGCGCCCGAGGGCGCCAGCGACGGCAGGTCGGTCAGCAGCCCCGCGTTCATCAGCAAATCGACCCGCTGCTGGTCGAGCGAGATCGCGGGCAACTCGCGCAGCCCCTCGTAGACCTCCTGCGCCTGGGCGCGCATGGAGATCTTCTCCTTGAACGCGCTCAGCACGTGGTCGTCCGGGCGCAGGTGCACCGCCCCCGCGTCGCCGTCGACCAGGATCCGGTCGCCCGAGCGCGCCTCGGTGGTGATGCGCGCGGCCTGGATCACCATCGGCAGCGCCAGCGCCCGCGCCACGATGGCGGCGTGGGAGCCGATGGAGCCTTCCTCGAGCACCACGCCGGCCAGGTTCTTGCCATAGTCCAGCAGCTCCCCCGGGCCGATGTTGCGGGCCACCAGGACCGCGCCCTCGGGGACCTCGCGCGCCGGGTCGTCCCCGGCCAGCTTGCGCAGCAGGCGGTTGGACAGGTCGTCCAGGTCGTGCATCCGCTCGCGCAGGTAGGGGTCGGGGATCCGCTCCATCCGCGCGCGGATCGAGGTCTGCTCGCGCTCCACCGCCACCTCGGCGGCGAGGCCGGATTCGATGGACGACATCATCCGCCGCCGCCAGCCCTTGTCATGGGCGAAGAGGCGCCAGGCCTCGAGCACGGCGCGGTGCTCCCCGGCATGGCCCAAGAGGTCGTTGGAGAGCATGTCGTCGACTTCGCCGCGCAGCGCGTCCATCGCCGCCTCGAGGCGCGCGGCCTCGACCGCCGGATCCTCGGCCACCGGGTTCTGCACGTTGACGCGCGGCTGGTGGAGATAGGCGACGCCCATGGCGGCCCCCTCCTGCCCCGTCACGCCCGCGGCGTAGAACGGGCGCTTGTGCGCCCCCGCCACGTCCACGTCGCCCTCGCCGAGGAAGGCGCCGAGCTCGGTCATCTCGGCCAGAACCATGGCGATGACTTCGAGCGCGTGGACCTCGTCCTCGGTATAGACGCGGCTGTCGCGGTTCTGGATCACGAGGACGCCGAGCACGGCGCCGAGGCGCTGGATCGGCACGCCGGCGAAGGCGTGGTAGATCTCCTCGCCGGTCTCGGGCAGGTAGCGGAAGCCGCGCTCGTTCTGCGCGTCGGCGGTGACGACGGGCTCCTCGCGCTCGGCGATGCGGCCGACAAGGCCCTGGCCCACCTGCAGGCGGGCCATGTGCACCGCCTCGGCCTTCAGGCCCTCGGTGGCGCACAGCTCGAGCGTGCGTTCGCCCCGGCGCAGGTAGATCGAGCACACCTCGACCCCCAGCGAGTCGGAGATGAGCTGCACGATGCGGTCAAGCCGGGTCTGGCCGTCGCCAGGCTCCGCCATCACGCCGGACAGCCGCTTCAGCAGCCGCCGCGACCCGCCCTCGGGCGGAGTGGTCTCTCCATCCGCCATGTCGTCGTTTCCGTATCCTTCCCGGGGTGCGTCCCGGGTCCGTCCGGCCCCCCGGCCGCGGTTCTCCGGGCAAGGGATAGCATGGGCGACGGGTCCGCTGCGCGGAAAATCTCGGCCCCCGCCTTCACGGCCGCGCAAGGCGGCCCGGCGGCGGGGGCGACCGCCCGGGGGCGGGGCCCCCGGGGCGCGCTCAGGCTTTCTCGAGCTCGAACGCGTCGTGGAGGGCCTGCACGGCCAGCTCCATGTACTTGCGCTCGACCAGCACCGAGACCTTGATCTCGGAGGTGGTGATGACCTTGATGTTGATGTTCTCGGCGGCCAGCGCCTTGAACATCTTCTGCGCGACGCCGGCGTGGGAGCGCATGCCGATGCCGACGACCGACACCTTGGCCACGTCGTCCTCGGTGACCATGTCGCGCCAGGCGATCTCGCCGCGCCCGGCGGCGCCGTCCAGCGCCTTCTTGGCCAGGGCGACCTGGTCCTCGGGGCAGGAGAAGGTCATGTCGGTGCGACCTTCTTCGGAGATGTTCTGGACGATCATGTCCACGTTGATCCCCGCCTCGGCCAGCGGGCCGAAGATGGCGGCGGCGACGCCGGGGCGGTCCTCCACCTCCATCAGGGTGATCTTCGCCTCGTCGCGCTGGTAGGCGACGCCGCTGACAACTTTCGATTCCATGATGTCCTCCTCGTCGCAGACCAGCGTGCCGGGCTCGTCGTTGAAGCTCGACCGCACCATCAGCGGCACCTTGTAGCGCAGCGCCAGCTCCACCGAGCGGGTCTGCAGGACTTTCGCGCCGAGGCTGGCGAGCTCCAGCATCTCTTCATACGAGATGCGGTCGAGCTTGCGGGCGCGTTTCTCGATCCGCGGATCGGTGGTGTAGACCCCGTCCACGTCGGTGTAGATGTCGCAGCGCGCGGCCCCGAGGGCGGCCGCGAAGGCCACCGCGGTGGTGTCCGAGCCGCCGCGCCCGAGGGTGGTGATGCGCCCGTCCGGACCGATGCCCTGGAAGCCGGCGATCACGGCGTGCAGCCCCTCTTCGAATTTCTGGTCCAGAAGCTCGGTCTCGATCGTCTCGATCCGCGCGGCGCCGTGGGCGGCGGTGGTGCGCAGCGGCACCTGCCAGCCCTGCCAGGACCGGGCCGGGACGCCCATTTCCTGCAGCACCAGCGCCATGAGGCCGGAGGTCACCTGCTCGCCCGACGCCACCACGGCGTCGTATTCGCGCGCGTCGTAGAAGCCGGGAGAGTTGGCGCCGGGCGGGTTGGACGCGTCCTTGACCCAGCCGACCAGCTCGTTGGTCTTGCCGGACATGGCCGAGACGATCACGGCCACTTCGTAGCCCGCGTCGACCTCGCGTTTCACCTTGGCGGCCGCGTTCCGGATCTTGTCCAGGTCGGCGACCGAGGTGCCGCCGAATTTCATCACCAGTCTGGGCATGGCGCGACGCCTTCTTCCGGGCGGGGCCGACGCCGCGTCACCGCGCGCGCGGGGCCCCGATTCAAACCGCCCCGCTCTTAGACGAGGGGGCGGAAACGCGCAAGGCGTCCGAAATGCGGCGCAAGCGGCTTGCGCCCCGCCCCCTGCCCCGGCCCCTGCGCATCGCCTGCTCCGCCCCCTGCGCGTCCGGGGCGCGTGGCCGGGCGGGCGGCTTGCTGCTACACCCCGCCCCGATCCCGGCCCGGCGCCGGGCGGAGACGCGGCCAGGGAGACACGGCATGGCGATGGAAGATGATGTGCGCGCCCGCGCGAACGGCGCGTGCGAGCTGTGCGGGGCGCCCGAGACGCAGGCGGCGCCCCTCTCGGTGATCGACGTGGCCGGCGCCCCTGCGGGGGCCGAGGGCGCCCTGGCGGCCTGCGGGACCTGCGCGGCGCAGCTGGCGGGCGAGGCCCCGTTCGAGGCCGATCACTGGAAGCCGGTCACCGACGCGATGTGGACCCCGGTCCCCGCGGTGCAGGGCACGGCCTGGCGGGTGCTCGACCGGCTGAAGGCCGAGGCCTGGGCGGCCGAGGCGCTCGACATGCTCTACCTCGATGACGAGACGCTGGCCTGGGCCGAGGCGGGGCGCATCGCGGCCCCCGAGGCGGGGGTGGAGCATCGCGACGCCAACGGCGCGCTGCTGTCGAACGGGGATACGGTCACCCTGATCAAGGACCTGCCCGTGAAGGGCGGCGGCTTCACCGCCAAGCGCGGCACGGCGGTGCGCGGGATCTCGCTGGTGCCCGACGACCCCACCCATTTCTCGGGGCGGGTGAACGGGCAGCAGATCTATATCGTCTGCGCTTACGTCAAGAAATCGGGCTGACGGCTCCTTCGCCGCTGGCGCGGCGATGCGAGGGGGAGGAGGGGGCCAGCCCCCTCCTCCCCCTCGCGCTCCCCCACCTCCCCTTGGTCGGGGGGCGCAGAATGGAAAACGCCCCGCGGTTTGCCTGCCGCGGGGCGTTTTGGATTCGGGGGGTGCGGGGGGGCGTCCCCCCGCTGAAGGGCGCGCCGCTCAGTGGCCCAGGATCTGGGACAGGAACAGCTTGGTGCGGTCCGACTGCGGGTTGTTGAAGAAGGCCTCCGGCTCGTTCTGCTCCACCACCTGGCCTGCATCCATGAAGATCACCCGGTTCGCGACCTGCCGGGCGAAGCCCATCTCGTGCGTCACGCACAGCATGGTCATCCCCTCCTCGGCCAGCTCGATCATGGTGTCGAGCACCTCCTTGATCATCTCCGGATCAAGCGCCGAGGTCGGCTCGTCGAACAGCATGATCCGCGGCTTCATGCACAGCGAACGGGCGATCGCCACGCGCTGCTGCTGGCCGCCCGACAGCTGGCCCGGGTACTTGTGGGCCTGGTCGGGGATCTTGACCTTCTCGAGATACTCCATCGCCGTCGCCTCGGCCTGGCGCTTGGGGATCTTGCGCACGTGGATCGGGGCGAGGGTGCAGTTCTCGAGGATGGTCAGGTGCGGGAACAGGTTGAAGTGCTGGAAGCACATCCCCACCTCGCGCCGGATCGTGTCGATGTTCTTCAGATCCGAGGTCAGCTCGGTCCCGTCCACCACGATGCTGCCCGCCTGGTGCTCCTCCAGCCGGTTGATGCAGCGGATCAGCGTGGACTTGCCGGACCCCGAGGGCCCGCAGATCACGATCCGCTCGCCCCGGTTCACCGTCAGGTTGATGTCCCGCAGCACGTGGAATTCCCCGTACCACTTGTTCATCCCGGTGATCTGGATCGCCACCTCGTCGGAGACGGCCATACGGGCGCGGTCGATGGTGCGTTCTTCCGCCATGGTCATGATCAATTCTCCTCAGCGATGGTCGGTGGCGAGCTTGCGCTCGAGATATTGCGAGTAGCGGGACATGGCGAAACAGACCACGAAGAAGAACGCGCCGACGAAGACGTAGAACTCCCACACGATGCCGTTCCAGTTGCTGTCGCCGCGGATGGCGGAGATGAGGCCGATCGGGTCCAGAAGGCCGATGACCACCACCAGCGTGGTGTCCTTGAAGAGGCCGATGAACGTGGACACGATGTTGGGGATCGAGATCTTCAGCGCCTGGGGCATGATGATCAGCCGGATCGACTTCCAGTAGTCGAGGCCCAGCGAATCCGCCGCCTCCTGCTGGCCCGAGGGCAGCGCCGCGAGGCCGCCGCGGATCACCTCGGCCATGTAGGCCGACGCGAACATGGTCACCATGATCACGACGCGCAGGATCAGGTCGAGCGAGGAGCCCGGCGGGAAGAAATAGGCCAGGACCGAGTTCGCCACGAACAGCAGCGTGATCAGCGGCACGCCGCGGATGAACTCGATGAACACCACGCAGAGCGTCTGGATGAAGAACAGCCCCGAGCGGCGGCCCAGCGCCAGCAGCACGCCGATGGGCAGCGACAGCACGATGCCCGCGACGCCGATGATCAGCGCCAGAAGGAAGCCGCCCAGCTGGCGGGATTCCACTTCCTCGAGACCCGGGCCGACGAAGTCGACGCCCGGCGAAGAGGCGAAGAGGCCGGGGATGAACAGCAGCCACGCGACCGCCGCCACCGCGCCGATCGGCAGCGCGAAGGCCGTGGGGATGAAGCGCCCGCCATAGATCACCGCGGCGAACAGGATGGTGATGCCCGCCGCGAAGGCCAGAACCGACAGGATCGGCCCGCCCCAGATCAGGAAGAAGGCGATCAGCGGGTAGACCCCGGCGAAGATCAGCCCCTGCGCGCGGAACGGCGCATTGTCCGTCAGCGCGAAGTAGAGGGCCACGAGCAGCAGCGCGAACGCCAGGCTCGGCCGCCAGCGCAGTTCTTCAGGGTAGAACCCGAACAGGAACTGGTCGAACCGCTCCACGATCACCGCCCAGCAGGCGCCGTGCGGGTTCACCTCCCGGCACTCGGCCAGGGACGAGGCGTTGACCACCGCGTCGAACACCGCCCACTGCAGGAGCGCGAGCACCCCCCAGGTGATGAAGATCGACGCGACGATGGTGATGACGCTGTTGACGGGCCCGAGGAACAGGTTCTCCCGCGCCCAGCGGATCGGGCCGGTTTCCCCGGCGGGGGGCGGCGAGGGCGGGATCGAGCCCTCGGCCACCCAGGCGACGTTGTTGTCCGTCATGGCTCAGGCCCTCCGCACGCGGTGGAAGAAGGTCAGGTTCGGGCGCGCCCCGAACAGGGTGTAGAGCACGATGGCCACCCGGGCGACGAGGCCGCCGACCAGCAGCGTCACGCCCGCCGGGGCCATGTCGCCCAGCAGCGCCGCCGCCGCGCCGTCGAGGTCGAAGCCGACCGCGAAGGCGAAGAGGAAGGCCACCAGGTCGAGCCCCGCGAGGTCCACGAACCGCGCGTTCTTGAAGAGGCAGGTGATCAGCGCGCCGAAGCTGGTCAGGGTCAGCAGCAGCCCCCCGACCTGCATCGAGGTCGGCCAGTCATAATAGGGCGGCCGCGCCTCGGAGGCGTGCATGATGAAGATGTAGTTGAGCATCGCCACCAGCGCGAAGCCGTAGAACAGCCAGATCAGGTTCATCTCCAGCCGGATGCCGTAGCCCGGCTGCATCTTGGCGTCGCCCTTCTTGAGGTTGTCCCACTTGCCCACCGCGCCGTCGACGAAGCTGCGCAGCGAGATCCCGAGGCCGGTGGCCGAGGTCCGCTCCACCAGCTGGGCGTTCTGGTTGTAGAGGTTCATGATCGCCGAGATCGACAGCGACACCGCCAGGTAGAAGGCCATCAGCAGGAACAGGCACTCGAACTCGCGCCCCGTCTGGTTGAGCGAGATGCCCCCCAGCGTGCCGGTGACGTCCATGTAGCCCACCAGCAGCGCCAGCGAGGAGTTCTTGGTGAGGTTGAGGTACTGCGAGATCATCGGCGGGATGATGATGCGCAGCGCCTGCGGCAGGATCACCAGCGACATGGTCTTGCCCTGGCGCAGGCCCAGCGCGCCCGCGGCCTCGGACTGGCCCTTGCTGACCGCCTGGATGCCGGCGCGCACGTTCTCGGCGATGAAGGCGCCGGTGTAGATCGCCAGCGCCAGCGTCAGCGCCACGTAGCTGTCGCGCGCGAAGATGCCGCCGCGGAAATTGAAGCCCTTCAGCTCGGGGTATTCCAGCCCGATGGGCATGCCCGCGATGAAGAACATGATGAACGGAAAGCCCAGGATCAGGCCGGCCTTGACCGGGAAGATCGGCAGCTCCTGCCCCGTCTCCTGCTGGCGTTTCACCGCCCAGCGGCCATAGACGATGGCGGCGATCACGCCCGCGACCAGCGCCCAGACCACGAGGTAGGAGCCCTCGTTCCAGACCGGCGCCGGGGCGTAGAAGCCGCGGCCGGTGAAGGCGAAGGCGTCGAGGAACATCGACGCCTCGGCGTCGGCGCCGCGGAAGTCGCGCGGCTGCGGCAGCGTCTCGTTGATCACGGCCGAGATCAGCAGGATCTGGATCAGCACCGGGATGTTGCGGATCGTCTCGATGTAGACGGTCATCAGCTTGGCGACGAGCCAGTTCTTCGAGAGCCGCCCGACGCCCGCCAGCACGCCGATCACCGTGGCCAGGAAGCAGCCGGTGACGGCGACGAGCAGCGTGTTGAGCATCCCGAGCACCGCCGCGCGCGCGTGGCTTTCGCGGCTGTCATACTCGATGAGCTGCTGGTTGATGTCATAGCTCGCCGGCTGGGTCATGAAGTTGAAGCCGAACTCCTTGCCCAATGCCGCGAGATTGTCGATCACGTTGCCGACGACGTAGTAGCCAGCGGCGAACACGATGCACAGCGCGATGAACTGGATCGTGATGGATCGGTAGCGCGTGTCGGTCCAGAGCATCCCGAGATGGAATGACTGGGCCGGCGGATTGGTGACGTTGGTCGTCATCCGCGAATACCCCTCAGCCTGTCGTTGGATGCGTCCGCGCGGTCCTTCCCCGAGGAGACGCGCCGCCGGTTGGCCCGGCGTGCGCAGCGCGGCGCGTTATGCCTGTTTTCCGCCCGTGGAAGGCGAGAGGGCGGGCGCTTGCGCGCCCGCCCCCGGGTCGTCGGTTCAGATCAACGGAACGGCGGAGCGTAGAGGATGCCGCCCTGGGTCCAGAGCGCGTTCAGGCCGCGCGCCAGGCCGATCGGGGTCTCTTCGCCGATATACTTGTCGAACAGCTCGCCGTAGTTGCCGCCGGCCTTGATCACCTTCACGGCCCAGTCGGCCTCGAGGCCCATCATCGCGCCGTACTCGCCCTCGGCGCCCAGCAGGCGGTTGATCTCAGGGTTGTTGGTGCCCTTGGCCATCTCGTCGACGTTCTCGGACGTCACGCCCAGCTCCTCGGCGATGATCAGCGCGTTGAGCGACCAGCGGACGATGTCGCCCCACTCGTTGTCGCCATGGCGCACGAGCGGCCCGAGCGGCTCCTTGGAGATGATCTCCGGCAGGATCATGTGATCGGCCGGGGTCTCGAAGGTCGAGCGCGAGGCGGCGAGCGCCGAGGCGTCGGTGGTGAACACGTCGCAGGCGTTGGCCTGGTACTTCTGCAGCGCCTCGGCGTTGGTCTCGACCGGAACCGGGTCGTAGGTCATGCCGTTGATGCGGAAGAAGTCGGCCAGGTTCAGCTCGGTGGTGGTGCCGGTCTGGATGCAGACGGTGGCGCCGTCGAGCTCTTTCGCCGAGGTCACGCCCATGTCCTTGCGGATCATGAAGCCCTGGCCGTCATAGTAGTTGACGCCCGCGAATTCGAACTTCAGGTCGACGTCGCGGCTGTAGGTCCAGGTGGTCACGCGCGACAGCATGTCGATGTCGCCCGAGGCCAGCGTGGTGAAGCGGGTCTTGCCGGTGGTCGGGGTGAATTTCACCGCCATCGGATCGCCGAGCACGGCCGCCGCGACCGCGCGGCAGACCGCGACGTCGAAGCCTTCCCACTCGCCGTCATCGTTGGTGTATTCGAAGCCGGGCACGCCGGTGGACACGCCGCAGCCGACGAAGCCCTTGGCCTTCACGTCGTCCAGGGTCCCGGCGGCGGCGCCGCCCGCGGTCAGCGCAAGGGCGGCGGCCGCGCCCATGAGAGCTTTGAGTTTCATACTTTCGTCACACCTCTGCCTGGTGGCGCCCGGAGCGCTGGGACGCGTCCGGGGCGTTTGTGGGCGGGCCCGTCCCGACCCGCGTTTTTTCTGGGGTTCGCCATGGAACCCATCAAGGAGAATGAACAAGCCCATCAAGGGAGGTCAAGGGCGGTCCCGGTTGCGCCGCAAAATCGCCCCAAAGCCCTTGCGGGACGCAGCGTAAATCAAACGTTTCGCCGGAATTGAGGGCTGAAACGCCGGTTTTGACCCCCGTTCGGCCCATGCCGAAACCGGCCGCGCCGGGCCCGGCGCGCCCTCACGTTCCGTTCACGAATGCGACAGAGCGTCCCGTTCGCGCGCAGGTGGTGAGAATCAATGCCGCTGAAACGGAGTTCAGACCGCCCGGCGGAATCCGTGCAGGTCGGCGGGGCGCTGTTCGGGCGCCGCCTCGACGCCGGTGACCTCGGCCAGGGGCGGACCTTCCTTGCAGTGTTCGAGCAGCGCGAAGACCCGCTCCTCCGGGCCGGCCAGCAGCATTTCCACCGCACCGTCCCGCATGTTGCGCACCCAGCCCTCGAGGCCGAGGAACTCGGCGTTGTCGACCACGAAGGCGCGGAAGCCCACGCCCTGCACGCGGCCGAGCACCTGGGCCCGCAGACAGATCTCGGTCATCGCATCTCTCCCCTGCCGTCCTGTCCCCAGCTTCGCCCGGGGCGGGCGGGCGATCAAGCGGCTCAGCCCGCCAGCGGAACCCGGGCCAGCAGGCGGAAGGGCGCGCCGCCGCCGGGATCGCCGAACAGGCACAGCTCGCGCACCTCGAGCGGGGCGACGCGCAGCGCCCCGGTCCGCGCCTCGGCCGCCGCCGCCAGGGCCGCGAGGTGGTCATGCGGCAGCGCGCCCGAGAGGGTGAGGTGGAAATCGAACAGGCCCATGACCCAGGGATAGCCCCAGCGGGCCAGGTTCGCCTCGGCCTCGGGCGGCAGCGGCGCGGCGCGGCGGCGGATCAGCTCGGCCTCGGAGTGCGGGGCGCGGAAGGCGTCCAGCGCCGCCACCGCGTCGGCGGCGAGCCGCGCCATCGCGGCGTCGGGCGACGACAGGCGCAGCGACAGGAAGCCGTGCCTGGTCGAGAGCGCCAGCGGCGGCGCGCGGAACGCGCTTTCCTTCGCGCCGAAGGCCGTCAGCGCCTCCAGCAGCCCGGCGGCCGTGCGCCCGGGCGCAAGCGCCATGGGCGGCTTGATCGTGGCGTGGAACCCGTAGCGCCGCGGCGCCTCGGTGGCGGCGGCGAGGTCGAGCGGCAGGTCCGGCAGGTCCGGCTGCGGCACGGGGGCGCCCGCCTCCGCGTCCCACCCGAGCCAGGCGGCGCCGAACCGGGCGAGCTCCGAGCCCGCCTCCGGCGCCCAGTAGACCGCGTAGCGCTGGTATCCGTCGAGCATGGCCGTGTCCTCTCGTGCCGCGGGCATGGTGCGATGCGGCGCAAGGATCGGCCGGGCGCCCGGGCGCGCGCAACGGATGCGGCGCCGCAGGCCCGTGAAACCGTTGCACCCCGGAACGGGCCGGGGCGCGGAGGGGTCAGAAATCCATCACGATGCAGGTGGTGGAGCCGGTGGCGTAGAGCTTGCCGTCGGTCTCGCCCACGATCTGCCCGGTGGCGAGGCCGGTGCGCCGGCCCGAATGGGTCACGTCGCCGATCGCCAGCACGGGGCCGGAGCGTTCGAACAGCGGCCGGATGATGCTGACCTTGTATTCCAGCGTCGTGTAGGCCTTGCCCTTCGGCAGCGTGGTCTGGATCGCGCAGGCCATGCAGCTGTCGAGGATCGTGCCGAACCAGCCGCCATGCACGGTGCCGATGGGGTTGTAGACCTTGAAGCTGGGCGTACCGCGGAACACCACGCGCCCGTCCGAGACCTCGTGGATGTCGAAGCCGAGGGTCTGGGCGATGGGGGCGCCGGGGAAGTCCCCGCGCCGGATCGCCTCCATGAACTCCAGCCCCGACATCTGCGACATCTGCTCGGGCGTCGGCAGGTCCTCGGGTCCGTTCGCGTATTTCATGGCTGTTCCTCCCCTTTATCCGCGGACCAGCGCCAGGAAGCGCTCGGCCTGCAGGAAATCCTTGCGCTTGCGGGCGGCGAGGGCCTCGGCCTCTTCGTCGACGCCCCATTGCTCGGCCTGGAAATCCTCGTCGATGCGGCTCAGGCCCCAGGCGGTCTCGGCCTCGACGGCGCCGTCGAGGATCGCGAGGCCGATGACCAGCGAGCCGGAGAGCACCACGAATTCATGCAGCGCCGTCAGCTCGAACGGATCCAGCGCGGCGACGGCGGCGGTGAGCGCGGCGACCGAGGCCCCGGGCTGCGCGGCATGCATGATCCCCGCCGCGCGCACCAGCGGCGCGCCGTGGCGCGTCTCGGCCCAGGATAGCAGCGGGTCCCAGCCGGCGGCCTGGCGGCCCGCAAGCTCCTCCGGCCACTCGGCGCGATAGCACAGAAGGTCGGTCTCGCCATACGCCGCCACGATCTCCTGCACCGCCGCGCGCTCGGGGATCACCCGGTCGAGCGCGACGTTGACGGCGCGGGTGACGGGCATGGAGAGGGGGTTCACGTTCTCCTCCTGCGCCTCCCACTCCGCCGCCGCGGCCTCGGCCATGGCGCGGGTGGGGGCGAGGAAGGTCCGCCCGACGGGGGTCTTCACCCGGCGGCCGTCCAGTTCGACCGCGAAGCCGGGGATGCCGAGGTCCCCGATCTTCTCGTCCGTCTCGGCCACGGCGGCGGATTTCCAGAACCGTTTCGAGAGTTTCATGCCTGTACGCTCCAGATCGCGTCGAGCGCGTCGTCGAGCGCCCGGAAGTCCTCGATGATCACGTCCGCCCCGGCCTCCAGCAGCGCCGCGACCGGGTGATAGCCCCAGGCGACGCCGATGGCGGCCATGCCGGCGGACTTGGCCATCTGCATGTCGAAACTGGTGTCGCCGATCATCGCCGCGTGCCGCGCCTCGACCCCGGTGTCGGACATGCAGGCATGCAGCATCGACGGGTGCGGCTTCGACGGGTGCCCGTCGGCGCAATGGGCGGTGTGGAACAGCTTGCCCCAGCCGAAGCTGGCGAAGGTGTGGTCCAGCCCGCGCTTCGCCTTGCCGGTGGCGACGCCGAGCAGGAGTTCCGGGCGGGCCGAGAGGCGGGCCAGCGCATCCTCGGCGCCGGGATAGAGCGGGGCCTTCGCCTCGCCCCCCGTCTCGGCGCGGATGGCGACGAAGGCGGTCTTGTAGGCGGCGGTCAGCGCGTCGATGCGCGCGGCGTCCGATCCGGGGGCCAGCACCGCCATCGCCTCGGGCAGCGACAGCCCGACGATGGACAGGATGTCGGCCTCGGAGGGCGGGGTCAGGCCCGTCATCTCGAACCCGCGGGCCATGGCGGCCTTGATGAACTGCTGGCTGTCGATCAGCGTGCCGTCCATGTCGAACACGGCGAGGCGCAGCGGCGCGTCCCCGGCGGCGTCGGCTTGGGTCATGTTGCGTTCCCGTGTTGTCGGCTCTCGCCCCGCCATGTGGCGCCTTGCGCGCCCGGCGTCGAGGGGGCGCCGCGTCGCCGCGCGCCCCTGGCCCCCTGCCCCGCGGCTCAGAGCTTCGAGGAAATCACCCCGGTGTTGAACCCGCCCCAGCGCAGTTCCCCGAACAGGCGCTGGTACTCGATCTTCGGACAGCGGTTCATCACCACCTTCAGCCCCGCCGCCTCGGCCTTGGCCGCCGCCGCGTCGTTCTGCACCCCGATCTGCATCCAGACCGTCTGCAGCCCGCGCCCCGAGAGATGCTCCAGCGCCTCGTCCACGATGGGTTCGACCTGGTCCGAACGGCGGAAGATGTCGACCATGTGGACCTCGCCGTCCTCGGGCGGAATGTCGGCGAGCGAGGCGCGCACCGTCATCCCCAGCAGCGTCTTGCCCGCGTGGCCGGGGTTCACCGGGATCACCCGGTATCCCTTCAGCTTGAGGTATCGCGCCACGAAGTAGGAGGGCCGCGTCTCGTTCGGCGACACGCCGACCACGGCCACGGATTTCGCGCGGCGCAGGATGCCCTTGAGGGCCTTGTCGGAGTAGTGGAGCTGTTCGGTCATGGGCCGGACCATATCGCCGCCCGCGGGCCCTCGCCAGCGCCATGCGCGGGCGTGCGCCCCCCGCCAGGCGGGAAAGGCCGCGCACGAAAAAAAGGCGCCCGCACGGAGGCGGGCGCTGAAGTTCGGAACGAGGGACAGTGAGTGGAACGACCATCCAAGGCCGCTCTGCTCACTGACCAATATGCGCTCGCCCGCCGCGGAATTCCAGATCTACACGGATTTATTACCGGAAATTTCATCATGAAATCAGCTTCAAGGCAGGCCCGTCCGCGGGGCTGCGACAGGCCCCGCCGGGGCGCCTCCGGGGGCGCGGAGGCTCAGTCCAGGAGCGCGGGCCAGTTGGCGTCGGCGCGCGAAATCGCGGCCGGACGATCCTCCTTCCACTGTTTTTGGACGCTTTTGGAGTAGTTCAGGTACAGTTTGCCGTCGACGATGTCCCAGGCCTCGGGGTCGATCGAGGCGGTCTGGCCATGGCTGACGGCCCAGGCGCAGTAGCCGCCATACTGGGGGGCGTAGGCCGCGGGGTCGGCGATGAAGAGGGCGCGGTTGGCTTCGGAGGCGAATCGCCACTCGGCGCCGTTCCAGCTGTAGGTGATGTCCGAATCGCCCGCCACGGGGCGCCCTTCGGTGAAGTAGGCGACGGGGTCGTAGCCCTTGATCGCGCGGCCGCGCCAGTCGGAGTAGACCGGGTCCTCGCCCGCCGCGGCGGGCCGGGCCGAGAGGGCGGCGGCCCCCGCCCCGGCGATCAGCGCCAGCGCGGCGCGGCGGGACGGGGCGAAGGCGGCCACGGCGGCGGTGCGAAGGGCGGGGCGGCTAGCGGCGTCGGCAAGGCGGGTCATGGGCGGCTCCTCGGCAGGGGTGGCGGCCCCGATGCGGGCCTCGCGCCGAAAGATGCCTTCGAAGGGACGCGCGCGGCGCCCCCCCTCCGCGTCATGTGATGGGCTGCAAGGGGCGCGTGAAGCGCCGCCCCCGCCCTGTCCCGCCGCCGGCCCCTCAGCCGTTGCGGGTCGCGTAAAGCGCCACCGCGGCGGCGTTGGAGACGTTGAGCGACGCGAAATCCGCCGCCGAGTCGATCCGCACCAGCGCGTCGCACAGCCCGCGGGTCTTGTCGCGCAGGCCCGGGCCTTCCGCGCCCAGCGCCAGCGCGACGGGGCGCGCGCGGCCGCCGGGGACCTCGGCCAGCGCCTCGGCGATGGTCATCTCGCCCTCGCCGTCGAGGCCGAGGATCGCGTAGCCCATGTCCCGCAGCGTCTCCATCGCGGTCCCGAGATTCTTGACCCGGCAATAGGGCTGGCGCTCCAGCGCGCCAGAGGCGGTCTTGGCCAGCGCGCCGGTCTCGGGCGCCGCGTGGCGGGCGGGGGCGATCACCGCGCGGGCGCCGAACACCTCGGAGGACCGCAGCACGGCGCCCACGTTGTGCGGGTCGGTCACCCGGTCCATCAGCACGACGATGTCGCGGGTCTCGGCATCGGGATCGGGGGCGCAGAGATCCTCGATCCGGCCCCAGTCCAGCGGCGCGGCCTCGAGCGCGGCGCCCTGGTGCACCGACTGCGGGTCGATGGGCGCGGTGAACTTGCGCGGATCGACGATCTCCGGCTCGATCCCCCCGGCCAGGATCGCCTCGTCGCCGAGGCGCATGGCGGCGTTGCGGGTCAGGATCAGGCGGCGCCGGTCCCGCTCGGGGTTCAGGAGCGCGTCGCGCACGGCATGGAGGCCGAACAGCCAGACGGTCTCCGGCCCGAAGCGTTCGCCGCCGCGGAAGCCGCGGGGGGCGTGGCGCTGGCCGGGACGGCCGCCGGGACCGCCGGGGCGGCGGTTGGAGGGCCGGGCGGGGCGGCGGTCGTCTGACATGGGAAGGCTCCTGGCGCGAGTGTCCGGCGGGGTGAAGCATGCCGCGGGGCGGGATGCAACGGCAAGGGCGCCATGGGCGCTGGTCTGCGGGCGCCGCGCATCACCCGCCGCGGCGGCGGCCCGAGGGGGGCGGGGGCCGATCCTCCCGCTCGATCTCCACCGCCGATGCACGGGGCCTAGCCACCGTGCCGATCCCGTAGGCCGCCCCCCCCGCCCACGCGCCCCCCCCTCCCCCGTCCGGCGGCCCGCGGCGGCCCGCGAAAAGGAGCCTCCCGGGACGTGTCGGGGGCCTTCGAAAAAAGCTTCCGACCGGGGGCGAGAAAATCTGCATTCCGCGGTTGACGCCCCCGGGGTCGATCTATAGGAAGCGCGGCGGGCGGGATGCTCTAAGGTAGGGCAGCGGACTGTAAATCCGTCGCGGAGACGCACAGTGGGTTCGATTCCCACCCCGCCCACCACCGACCTCTTCCGAGGATCGGCAGAGATGGACGCGGCGCTGAAACGCCCCGCGTCCTTTCTCTTTTCCAGCGCCCTCCGACCGCCCCCCGACAGCCCGGCCCCGAGGCCCGGCGCCCGCGCGCCCGTCCCGTCCGCCGCCGCCCCGCGACGCCGACCGCCGGGGCGCGCGCGGGGGGCCTTGTCGCCGGGGCGTGCGCGCGGGGGACCTTGCGCCTCCCCAAGCCCGGCCGCGCCGCCCGCCGCATGCCTTGCGCCTGCCCCTTGCGCGCCGCCCCGCCGCGGCGGACCATGAACGCCCCGCCCGCATCCCGGAGGCGCAAGATGGATTTCGACCACCCCGCCCAGATCTCCGCCGCTTTCCTGATGAGCGCCGCGCGCGAGAAATTCGCCGCCCCCGAGGGCGGCGCCGCCGATGACCGCTGCATCCTGATGTTCGACCTCTACATCAAGGCGCGCAGCTTCTCGCTCATCAACAAGGTGTTCTTCTGGCTCTCGCTGCTCGCCGGAATCTGCGTGCTGGCCTGGCCCGCCTTCAGCGTGGTCGCCGCCTCGGCGGGGTCCGAGGGGGTCACGCTGCTCGAATCCACCGTGGTGCAGACCAGCGTCACCGCGCTCGCCGCCCTCTGCTTCGCCGTCTACAGCCACTACAAGAAGCGCCAGGCGGCGGTGGAGACGCTGATGCGCACGGTCCTCCTCTCGGGCCGCAGCGCGGATGAGCTGCTGCCCGAAGTGGTGGAGGAGCTTCAGCGCCTCGACATGGGATTCGCCTTCAAACCCGCGACGGGGCGCGGGAAATAGGCCCTCAGAACAGCCGCCCGCCGACGGGAACGCCGAGGTCGGGGCGGATCAGCACCACCGCGCCGTCCTCGTCCGGGACGCCGAGCACCAGCGCCTCGGACATGAACTTGCCGATCTGGCGGGGCGGGAAGTTGACGACGCCCAGCACCTGGCGGCCGACCAGCTCGTCCGGGGAATAATGCTCGGTGATCTGCGCCGAGCTGCGCTTCACCCCGATCTCGCCGCCGTAATCGACCCAGAGCTTGATCGCGGGCTTGCGCGCCTCGGGATAGGGCTCGGCGCGGGTGACGCGGCCGACCCGGATGTCGAGCTTCAGGAAATCGTCGATGGTCGCCAGCGGGGCGGCGGCGTCTGTCGTCATGCGCGGGGGCTCCTGTCCTGCGGGGGATCGCGGGGAAGGAGGAGCCAAGCAGGCGCGCGCCGCGCTGGCAAGGGGCGCCGCGCGCCGCGGGGGGGAAGCGGCGGGGGGCGCAAACGGCGAGGGCCGCCCGCTTCGCAGCGGACGGCCCTCTCCCCGTCAGGGGCGGCGTCGGGGCGTGGGAGGATCGCCCATGGCCGCCCGCCGCGCCGGTCGCGCCCCAGGGAGGAGGGGGGGCGCTTCCCGGCAAGGACGGGGGCGTCTGGATCAGGCGGCGCCCTTCACGCCCAGCTCTTTGAGCTCGGCCATGGCGGCCTGCACGCGGGCCTGGATGATTTCGAGCGCCTCCTCGTTGACCTTCTTGGCGGTCTCGGCCAGCTCGGTCAGATTGGCGACGGCCTTCTCATAGGCGTCCTTCATCAGCTCGCCCTGCTTGGCGGCCGAGTCGGCGGTCAGGCTGTCCATCTTCAGCTCGGACATCTGCGCCTGGGCCGCGGCGACGGTCTCGTCGATCATGGACATCTGCTTCTTGAACAGGTCCTGGTAGCCGGCGGCGGCGGTCTTGTTGGCCTCGACCAGGGCTTCCATGTTCTTCTGCTGGGCGGCGAACAGGGCTTCCATGTCGAAGCCCGGCACCTTGGCGCCCTCGAAGAACTTGGTCATGTCGGCGGACTTGAACAGCTCGGAGAACTTGGCGGGGTCGAAGGCGAAGAAGTTGGCTTCGGTCATCTGATTGATCCTTTCGGGTCGTCGCGTCGTGGGGCCGGGCGTCATCGCCGCGTGGGCGGCGCTCCGGCGGACGCGCTGGCCGCGTCCTCTGATGCGTCCAATATTGTGCAGCGCAACACGGATGTCAACGGATTTCATTGTGCGCCGCACAAAAAACAGGGCGCCGGATGCCCAACGCCCTGTTTCATAACGAAGATTCCGAAGGGATGGATCAGCCCGCAAGCTCGCGCGAGCGGCCCGCGGCGGCCGCCACGGTGCGCTTCATCAGCGGCGGCAGGCCCGACTCGGGGTCCATCAGCTGCGCCAACCCGGCCTGGGTGGTCCCGCCGGGCGAGGTCACGTTGATCCGCAGCTGCGCCGCGCTCTCGTCCGACCCGGCGGCCAGGGCGCCGGCGCCGATCACGGTCGCCCGCGCGAGGGTCATGGCCAACTCCGGGGCCAGCCCCTCGGCCTCGCCCGCCGCGGCCAGCGCCTCGATCATGTGGAACACATAGGCGGGACCGGAGCCGGAGACGCCGGTGACCGCGTCGATCTGGTCCTCGGATTCCAGCCGCACGGTCTGGCCCACGGCCGACAGCAGCGCCTCGGCGATCTCTGCGCCCGCCTCGCCCACGCCCGCGGGCGCGTAGATGGCGGTGACTCCCTTGCCCACGGCGGCGGGAGTGTTGGGCATGGTGCGGATGACCTTCGCCTCGGCCCCGAGCTGCGCGGCGAAGTAGTCCAGCGTCAGCCCCGCGGCGACGGACACGAACAGCGTGCCCGAGGCCGCCATGGGCGCGACCTGCGCCAGCGCCTCGGTCATGAACTGCGGCTTGACCGAGAGGATGCAGACCGCCGGGCTCGGCGCGGCTTCGGGGTTGAGGGTCAGGCCCTGCGCCGCCAGCTCCTGCACGCGCGGCGAGGGATGGGTGTCGAACACGGTGACCGAGGCGGGCGGCAGCCCGGCCTCGATCCAGCCGTCGAGCATCGCGCCGCCCATCTTCCCGCAGCCGAGCAGCGCCACGCCGCCCTCGGCCAGTTTCGCCATGATGTCCTGCATCGCCTCGGCTCCCTTGCCCTGTTTTACGGGGGGAAGCTACGCGAGCGGGTCGGGGATGGAAAGGCGCGCGGGGATGCGCGGGCGCGCGGAAACGCACGATCCCGGGCGCGGGGCGCAGCCGGGACGCGCCCGGCCGCGCGCGAAGCCGCTCAGGCGCGCCCGAACGCGTCGAGGATCGCCAGTTCCATCGCCGCTTCCGGCTCGGCCGCGTCGAAGGCGGTCAGCTGGAAGGCGGGGTAGAACCGCTCGCAGGCCGTGACCGCGTCATGCATCATCGCGTCGATCTGCCCGGCGCAGGCCGCGCCGCCGCCCGCCAGGGTCAGACCATAGCGCCAGACCATCAGCTTTTCCTCGGGCCAGAGGCAGAAGGCGCCGGTCCAGACCCGCTCGTTCGCCAGGTCCATGACGTGGCGCAGCGCGTCCCGCGCCGCCTCGGGCGGGTCCATGTCGAACGAGCACAGCAGCCGCAGCGTGTCGTCCGCGCCCGACCAGGACAGGGACAGCGCATAGGTCCGCCACGCCCCGTCCACCGCCAGCGCGATGCGGTCGTCGCCGATCCGGTCGAACTCCCAGTCGCGGGAGTCGGCCAGGTGCTGGACCAGGTCGATGGGATGGAAGTCGGTCGTGGAGAGATGGGTTTCGAGAGCCGCCATGCCTCAACGCTCCTCATATGCTCGGGCCCGGCGGAGCGGGCCCCGCAACGGGCGGAGAGGATGCCTATGTTCGGGGGAGTCTTGCCGCTCCCTCACTAAATATGGTGGGGGCGAATCCGGCGCCTGCCAAGCTTTTTTTAATTAATTTTGCTGCGCCGCGGAAGGGAGCGAGGGCTGTGGCGGTGCCCGTAGCGCAGTGCGTCCGAGAAGATCAGCCCTCGAGCTGAAGGCCTCCGGCTTGAGCCAACTCATCGAGAACGGCGGCTCCAAGCCTAGCCAAAAGGAGAACACGGTCCGGGTCATCCCACTCACCGCCGTCATGCTTGCCACCGTGGAAAAGGTTGTTCCTGACCAACTTCACAGTATCGACCACCTTGTCCGCGGTCGTACCGTCCGGGTCGAACTCCTCAAATACGGGCGGAACTTTCGCGTCAACAAACATCTGCTGCTTCGGCTTCGCTGCCAGCAGCTCAAACGAAGCCGACCCCCTGGGAAAATCTACTTCGGAGATCTGGGTTTTGAACCTTCTCCAGTGAGGAGCGGCGTTTCCACGGGGCAATTCACGGCAATATCCCTGAGATTTCAACGCGCTCTCAAATTTGGCGAACTTCACGAAGAACGCATAGATGTCTCGCTCAAAACACATGGGCCTCAGTCCGGCGTCAGCATGTAGCCCGCCCCGCGCACCGTCTGCAGGTAGCGCGGGTTCTTCGGGTCCGCCTCGATCTTGCGGCGCAGGCGGGTGACCTGCACGTCCACGGCGCGCTCCTGCGCGTCGTCCATCTCGCCCAGCAGGGTGCCCCGGTCGACGGGCTCATGCGGGCGCGCGGCGAAGACCTTCATCAGCGCCGCCTCGGTGGTGGTCAGCCGGATCGGCTCATCCCCCCGCCACAGCTCGCCGCGGTTCACGTCATAGCGCACCTCGCCCAGCATCAGCGTGCGCGGCGGCGCGGCCTCGGGCGCGGGCGCGGGCCGGGCGCGGCGCAGGATGGCGTTGATCCGCAGCAAGAGCTCGCGCGGCTCGAAGGGCTTGGCGAGGTAATCATCCGCCCCGGCCTCGAGCCCCGCGATCCGGTCCTCGGCCTCGCCCCGCGCCGTCAGCAGCAGCACCGGAGACTCCAGCGTGGGCCGCAGCGAGGATACCAGGCTCAGCCCGTCCTCGCCCGGCATCATCACGTCGACGATCAACAGGTCGAAGGACAGCCCCTCCAGCAGCCGCCGCGCATGGGCCGCGTCGCGGGCCGAGGTCACCAGGAACCCCTCGCGCGCGAGATACCGCGCCAGCAGCTTGCGGATGCCGTCATCGTCGTCCACGACGAGAAGGTGGCAAGCCGCCTCCTCGGCCGCCAGCAGCTCGGGCGCGCCCGAACCGGCCTCCTCCACCACGCTCATCCCTCGCCCCGCCCGGCCTCGGGCGCCGCGCCCGACAGCACCAGGTCGAGCACGGCCTCGCGCCGCTCTTCATCGATCATCCCGGCCAGCACGGTGCGGAAGCCGCGCACCGCCTCGGGGCCGGATTCGAGGTAAACCCGTCTCATGCGGGCATTCTGCGCGTCCGAGAGGCGCCGGACAAGCGCCTCGCCCTCGGCCGTCAGGCGCAGCAGGCGCTGGCGGCGGTCCACTGCGCCGACCGAGGAGGACACCAGCCCGTCCTCGACCAGCTGGCGCAGCACGCGGTTCAGCGACTGCTTGGTGACGCCGAGGATCTCCAGCAATTCCGCCACCGACAGGCCCTGGCGGCGGGAGATGAAGTGCAGGCAGCGGTGGTGGGCGCGGCCATAGGCGCGCTCGTCCAGGATCCGGTCCGCGTCGCCGACCATCTCCTTGTAGGCGAAGAACATCAGCTCCACGCCCTGGCGCAGCTGGTCGTCGGTCAGGAACAGCCGGTCCTCGCCGCGGTTCAGCAGCGCCGCGTGCAGGCGCCGGGCCGCGCCGTCCTTGCCCTCGCCCGCGCCGCCCATCAGGCCCCCTCCGCCGTCAGCGACAGCCCGGCGAACTGCACCGCCACCAGCGGCGCGCCGTCCTCGGGGTCGAGCACGAAGAGCCGCGCGCCCCCCGCGAAGGCCGCCCCGGGCGCGTCGCAGCCCAGCAGGTCCATCGCGTCCTCCAGCGCCTCGGCCCGCCAGCCCTTCGGCTTGCCGCCCTTCTCGAACACCGCCGCGCCGTAGATCACCGGCCGCGCGCCGCCCCGATTCTCTCCCGACACGTGCAGCGCCGTGACGCCGGTCAGCCGCAGCCGCCATGCGCCCTGCGCATTGCCGCTTGCCGCTGCGTCAGGCAAGAGGTCGATCTCCAGCGCCGCGCCCATCGCGTCATAGCGCAGCGCAAGCAGCCCGGCCCCCGAGAGCGCCTCCAGCGCATCGTCGAGCGGCATGTCTTCCGGTCCGGCCAAGCCCCTGTTCCTTCCGTGTTTTCGCGGACGACCCCCTCGCCGGATCCCGCGCGCGCAGTGTAGGGAAGGAACGCTGACGTTCCAAGCCTTCCGCGGCCGCAGCCCCGCGCGCAGGGCGCAGGCGGGCTTTCCACCAAGCGGCGCCGGCGATTACGTCAGCCTTGTTGACATTATATCCCGCCGAGCGTATCCCGGGTCCCGCGGCGGAAGAAAGATTCTTTCCGCAGCGCAGCAATTCGGGACATTTCCCGAAAATCAGACACCGAGACAGCCCGCCCGGACGAGAGGCGGGCGCGAATTGGGAAGGACCAAGCCATGGCCGGCTCCTACGACGATCGCGACGGCGTCATCTGGATGGATGGCGAGATGATCCCCTGGCGCGAGGCCAAGGTGCACGTACTGACCCACGCGCTGCACTACGCGTCCTGCGTCTTCGAGGGCGAGCGCGCCTACGAGGGCAAGATCTTCCTGTCCCGCGACCATTCCGAACGCCTGCTGAACTCCGCCCGGCTGCTCGACATCCCGTCGCGCTGGACGGTGGACGAGATCGAGGCCGCCAAGGAGGCGACCCTCGCCGCCTCGGGCTTCAAGGACGCCTATGTCCGCGCCTTCATGTGGCGCGGCTCGGGCGAGGACATGGGCGTCGCGTCGTCGAAGAACCCCGTCCACCTGGCGATCGCCGTGTGGGAATGGGGCGCCTATTACGGCGACGCCAAGACCAAGGGCGCCAAGCTCGACATCTCGAAGTGGAAGCGCCCCGACCCGGCGACGATCCCGTCCAAGGCGAAGGCCTCGGGCCTCTACATGATCTGCACCATGTCCAAGCACGCCGCCGAGGCGAAGGGCTGCTCGGACGCGCTGATGATGGATTACCGCGGCTATGTCGCCGAGGCGACCGGCGCCAACATCTTCTTCGTGAAGGACGGCGAGGTGCACACCCCGCTGGCCGACTGCTTCCTGAGCGGCCTGACCCGCCGCACCACGCTGGAGCTGCTGGCCCGCCGCGGCATCAAGGTGCATGAGCGGCACATCATGCCCGAGGAGCTGGACGGGTTCGAGCAGTGCTGGCTGACCGGCAGCGCGGCCGAGATCACCCCGGTGGGGCAGATCGGCCCGCATACCTTCACCGTGGGCGCGCTGACCCTCGCCATCGCCTCGGACTATGAGAAACTGGTCCGCGGCCGCCTGGAAGAGACGCCGACGCCGATGGAAGAGGCGGTGGCCTGAGCCCCTCCGGATCGCGCCTCGTCGCGCCGATCACGTAAAATCGAAGGGCGCGCCGGGCGGCGCGCCCTTTCCTTTTGGCGCGAATGGGCGATCTACTTGGCCATGCGCGCGCTTGCCCTCTCCCTCCTCCTCGCCGTCCCCGCCCCCGCGGCGGCCCAGACGGCCGTCCCGGCGCCCCGCCCCGCCGCCGGGGCCGCCGCCGGGGCTGAAGACGCCGAGACCCGCAGCCGCGCCCTGCGCTACGCCGTCGACTGGGGCCCCGCCGCGCTGGCCGAGATCGAGTTCCGCATCACCGAACGCGCCGGGCGCACCACCCTGGCCGCCGAGGCCCGCAGCACCGGGCTCCTGTCGCTCTTCGCCGATTTCGAGGCCGAGCAGACCGCCCTGCACGGCCCCGCGGGCCCCGAGGAATTCACCACCCGCGCCACATGGGACGACAAGCGCAGCGCCCGCCGGGTGCGCTTCGGCGACGGCCCCCCGCAGGCCGAGACGCTGGTCGCCCCCGAGGACGAGGACGAGCCGCGCACGCCCATCCCCCCCGGCGCGCTCGACGACGCCGTCGACCCGACCTTCCCGATCCTCCGCGCCATGCGCCAGGTCGAACGGGGCGAGGGCTGCGCCGTCTCGCACCCCGTCTTCACCGGCCGCACCGCCTTCCACGTCACCCTCTCGGACATGGGCGAGGAGGCGCTGGAGGCCGACCGCTCCTGGACCTGGTCCGGCCTCGCCCGCCGCTGCCGCATGGCGATCCAGCGCATCGGCGGCTTCAAGATCGAGGATGACGGCTGGGACCAGGACGAAGAGGACGTGACCCGGGACATCTGGTTCGGCCCCCTGCCCGAGGCGCTCGGCGGCGGGATCGCGCCGGTGCGGATGCTGGTCGAGTGGCCGCTGGGATACGCCGTCGGGCGGATCGACCTGCGCTGAGGCCCGGCGCCCCCCGCCCTTCGCATCGCCCCTTGCATCCCCCTCCCTGTTGCCCCAAATGGCCGGTTCACCCTGCGAATCCGCCGCTTCCCTTGTGAGAAACCGCGATTCGCGGTAGCCTTTTTCCACGTTCGGCGCCGGGGCGAGATGGGTGCGGCGCGCTGACAGGAGGACACCGTTCTGACGGAACGTGCTGAAGGCGGGGACCGCTCCCCGCAGGCGGAGCCCGCGGCGACCGAAGCCGGGCGGGGCCCGAAGAACGCGGACGCCAGCGCGCAGCTTCTCACGCTCGTGCTCTCTTCCCTCGATGACGACAAGGCCGAGGACGTCGTGAAGATCGATCTTCGCGGCAAGTCCGACGTGGCCGACGCGATGGTCATCGCCTCGGGCCGCTCGTCGCGCCAGGTGCAGTCGATCGCCGAGAAGATGCTCGACCGGGTGAAGACCCAGATGGGCATCTACGCCAAGGCCGAGGGCAAGGAATCCGGCGACTGGGTGCTGATCGACGCGGGCGACGTGATCGTCCACATCTTCCGCCCCGAAGTGCGCGAGTTCTACCAGCTCGAGAAAATGTGGCTGCCGGCGCCCGACTACGCCGCCCGCAGCGCCGCGTCCTCGGCGGGCTGATCAGCCCGCCGACCCTTTCCGACGTGGACCTGCACATCCTCGCCGTGGGCCGCCTGCGCGGCGGCCCCGAGGCCGAGCTCATCTCCGACTACCTCGACCGCGCCGGCAAGACCGGGCGCGCCCATGCCATCGGGCCGTGCGCGGTGATCGAGGTCGAGGACAAGAAGAACCGCGGCCGCGACGCCGAGGCGGAGCTGCTGCTGGGCGCCCTGCCGAAAGACGCGGCGCTGATCGCACTGGACGAACGGGGCAAGACCCTCTCCTCCCCCCAGCTGGCCGACACGCTGGCGCGGTATCGCGATGACGGCCGCCGCGCCTGCTGCTTCGCCATCGGCGGCGCGGACGGGCATGGCAAGGCGCTGCTGGCGCGGGCCGACCTCAAGCTCTCCTTCGGGCCGATGGTCTGGCCGCACATGCTGGCGCGGGCGATGATCGCCGAACAGATGTTCCGCGCCGCCTCGATCCTGGCCGGAACGCCCTATCACCGGGTCTGAATTTCTTTGCATCCGCCCGGCGCGGCCGCGGCTTCGCGGGGCCGGGACAAGTCAACGGGCGCCCATCGCGTGCGGGCGCCTTGGTTTCGCCGCCCGGATTCGGTATGTATTCGGGCAGCTTCCCCTCCCCCCCCCTCGCGTGGCTCACATGTCCGATCTCCTGCACAGGCCGATGAACCGGCGCGCCTTCTGCCTTGGGGCGGGCGCGGCCATCCTGACCGCGAGCCCGCTGCTCGCCGAAGAAGAGGGCGAGGCCGCCGAGAAGACCGGCGTGCTGGCCATGGCGCTGCGCTTCTTCGCCCGCCTGCTGGGCCGCAGTTCCGGCGCGGGCGCGGGCGGCGCGGCGGCGGTGGCGGTGGCCAAGTCCGACCCGCGGCCCTGCGGCGACCTCGACGAGACGATCCGCAAGGACTATGCCGACCTCGAGCGGCGCGAGCGGGTGATCGAGCGCAAGGCCGCCGAGCTGCAGGAGCTGGAGGCCGAGTTCGCGAAGGCCGGCGGGCAGCCCGACAGCCGCCTGCTGACCGCCCGGCACAAGCAGGACAACCGCCGCGGCTGGTTCCGCAAGGACATCAAGACCCACCGCGCCGACGTCGCGTCCTTCAACGCCCGCTGCGTGACCGGCGAGCAGGCGATGGCCCCGCACGAGTCCTACGCGCCCAGCTTCATGTCCGAGGGCTGAGCGCGCGCGCTTGCGCCCGGTTGAAGGGCGAAGCGGCGGGGAGTAGATGCGAAAGGGCGGCCCGCGCCGCGCCGCATCCCGTTTCCAGATCCAAGGCCCGTTCCATGTCCGACACCGCCCCCGCGCCCGGCGAAAAACGCCCCGTCGTCCTCGTGATCCTCGACGGCTGGGGCCTGTCGGACCGGACCGAGGCGAACGCCGTCGCCCTGGCCGAGACGCCGAATTTCGACCGCATCCACGCCGAATGCCCCGCCTCCACCCTCACCGCCTGCGGCAACGCCGTGGGCCTGCCGGAGGGGCAGATGGGCAATTCCGAGGTCGGGCACATGAATATCGGCGCGGGCCGCATCGTGTGGATGGACCTGCCGAAGATCGACAAGGCGATCGAGACCGGCGATTTCGCCGCCCGGCCCGCCTTGCAGAAGTTCATCGCCGACATGACCGCCTCGGGCGGGACCGCGCATCTCGCCGGGCTGCTTGGCCCGGGGGGCGTCCACGCCCATTCGCGCCACATGGCCGCCGCCGCGCGGGTGATCGCCGCCGCGGGCATCCCCGTGGTGCTGCACCTCTATGCCGACGGGCGCGACACGCCGCCCGCCTCCTCACGCAAGTTCCTCGGGGACCTTGTCGCCGCCCTGCCCCATTCCGGCGTCTCCATCGGCACCGTCTCGGGCCGCTTCTACGCCATGGACCGCGACAAGCGCTGGGACCGGGTCGAGGCCGCCTTCCGCGCCATGACCGCGGCCGAGGGGGAGCGCGCGCCCGACGCCGAGGAAGCGATCATCATCGCCGCCAGCAAGGGCGAGACCGACGAGTTCATCACCCCCACGGTCATCGAGGGCTACGAGGGGATGAAGGACGGCGACGGCCTGCTGTTCCTCAACTTCCGCGCCGACCGCGCGCGGGAGATCCTGAGCGCGCTGGCGGACCCTGAGTTCTCCGATTTCGACGTCTCCGCCCGCCCCGCCTTCGCCGCGGTCGCCGGGATGGTGGAATATTCCGACCGCCACAACGACTTCATGGGCGTGCTGTTCCCCTCGGACGACATCGTGAACACCCTCGGGGAATGGACGGCCAAGCATGGCCGCACCCAGTTCCACATCGCCGAGACCGAGAAATACCCCCACGTCACCTTCTTCCTGAACGGGGGCCTCGAGAACCCGTATGAGGGCGAGACGCGCTACATGGCGCCGTCCCCGAAGGTGCGCACCTATGACATGCAGCCCGAGATGTCGGCCCCCGAGGTGACCGAGCACCTGGCGGACGCCATCCGCAGCCGGGACTACGACCTGATCGTCTGCAACTACGCCAACCCGGACATGGTCGGGCACACGGGCGACCTGCAGGCCGCCATGGCCGCCTGCGCCGAGGTGGACCGGGGCCTCGGGGAGGCGCTGAAGGCGCTGGAGGAGGCCGGCGGCGCGATGATCGTGACCGCCGATCACGGCAATTGCGACATGATGGTGGACCCGGAGACGGGCGGCCCGCACACGGCCCACACCCTCAACCCCGTGCCGGTGATCCTTGTCGGCGGCCCCGAGGGCGCGACCCTGCGCAAGGGCGGCGTGCTGGGGGATCTCGCGCCCACGCTCTTGCAGCTGATGGGCCTGCCCCAGCCGGCCGAGATGACCGGCGAGAGCCTGATCGCCTGATGATGCGCACGCGGCTGGCCGCATCGCTCCTCGCCCTCGCCCTTGCGGCGGGCGGGGCGCGTGCGGCCGACCCGCTGGAGGTGGCGCGCTCCGAAGCCGCCCTCGCCGCAGCCCTGGTGGAAAGCGCCCGCGACCGGCTGGCCGCGGCGGTGACCGGCGAAGACCGCCTCGCCGCCCTGGCCGAGGCCGCGGCGGCGCATGAGCGCGGGCTGGCGGCGATGCGCGGCGGCCTGCGCGAAGTGGCGCGGCGGCGCGCGATCCTGCAAGAGCGGCTCGACGCCGAGCGTGCGCAGACGGAAACCGCGCTGGCGCTGCTGATGGGGATGGAGCGCACGCCCGACCCCGCCGTGGCCCTGTCGCCCGGCGGGCCGGTGGCGCATCTGCGGGCCGGGCACGCGCTGTCGGTCATCGGCCCCGCCCTGCGCGCGCGGGCCGAAGCGCTGGCCGCCCGCGCGGCCGAGGCGGACGCGCTGGCCGACGCCCGCGACGCGCTGCAGGCGCGGATGCGGGTCTCGCTGGCCGCCCTGCAGGACGCCCGCGCCGCCCAGGCCGAGGCGCTTCGGGAAAGGGACGGCGCCCGCGCCCCCCTCCCCGTCGCCGCGCGCAAGGCGCTGCGCGAGGGGGGCTGGGCGCTGAAGGACTTCGCCGCGCTGCTCGGCGACGACCCGCTGCCCGCCCCGACCCCGCCCGAGGCGCCCGACTGGGGCGCGCTGCCGCTTCCCGTGTCCGGCGCCGTGACCGCTTCCTTCGGCGCCCCCGACGCGGACGGCTTCGCGCGCGAGGGGATCGAGATCGCCGCCCCGCCCTGGGCGCAGGTCCTCGCGCCCTTCGACGCGGCCCTGCGCTTCGCGGGCCCGCTCGACGGCTACGGCCAGGTCGCGATCCTCGAGCCCGCGCCGGGGCGCCTCCTGATCCTCGCCGGGCTCGGCGCCGTGCTGCGCGAACAGGGCGCGTCCCTGCGCGCGGGGGAGCCGGTGGCGCAGCTTGGCGTCGCGGGGCCGGATTCTCCTGAGTTTTTGATTGAAGCGCAGCGGAACGGCGGGGCAATCTCGGACCGAACGCTCTACCTTGAAGCGCGGGAGGACGGCGCGCCCGTCGACCCCGCGCGCTGGTTCAGGCTTGGCGCCGACTGACCCGCGCCGGGCCCTGGCCCAGACCGCCGCCCCCGGGGCGACGCCCGAAACGACGCAAACGAAGGCTGTCGACACATGAAGAAACTCATCTCCGCCGCGCTGGGCGGCGCCGTCGCCGGCGCCCTGCTGGCCGCCCCCCTGGTGGCCCCCCTGCAGGCGCAGGAGAACGACGCCCGCACCACCTATGAATACCTCGACCTGTTCGGGGACATCTTCGAGCGGGTCCGCGGCGTCTATGTCGAAGAGGTCAACGAGAAGGAGCTGATCGAGGCGGCCATCGCCGGGATGCTCACCTCGCTCGACCCGCATTCGTCTTACCTTCCGCCCGACGCCTTCGACGACATGCGCGTCCAGACCAAGGGCGAGTTCGGCGGCCTCGGGATCGAGGTGACGATGGAGAACGGCTTCGTGAAGGTCGTCTCGCCCATCGACGAGACCCCGGCGGCGGAGGCGGGCCTCGAGGCCGGCGACTTCATCACCCATATCGACGGGCAGTCCGTGCTGGGCCTGACCCTGGCCGAGGCGGTGGACGTGATGCGCGGGCCGGTCGGCTCCGACATCATCATCACCATCGCCCGCGAAGGGGCCGAGGAGCCCTTCGACGTCACCATCACCCGCGCCAACATCAAGGTCCGCGCCGCGCGCGCCCGGGTGGAAGGCAACGTGGGCGTGATCCGCGTGACCTCGTTCACCGAGCAGACCTATGACAACGTCGCCGCGGGGATCGAGAAGATCAAACAGGACCTCGGCGGGGCCGAGAACGTCCAGGGCTACGTGCTCGACCTGCGCAACAACCCGGGCGGGCTGCTGTCGCAGGCCGTGGCCATCTCCGACGCCTTCCTCGACAAGGGCGAGATCGTGTCGACCCGCGGCCGCGACCCGCAGGATTCGGAGCGGTACAACGCCCAGGAGGGCGATCTCGCGGACGGCAAGCCGATCATCGTGCTGATCAACGGCGGCTCGGCCTCGGCCTCCGAGATCGTCGCGGGCGCGCTGCAGGATCACCGCCGCGGGATCATCCTCGGGGCCAAGTCCTTCGGCAAGGGCTCGGTCCAGACGATCATGCCGCTGCAGGGCAAGGGCGCGATCCGGCTGACCACCGCGCGCTACTACACCCCCTCCGGCCGCTCGATCCAGGCGCTCGGGATCGAACCCGACATCCTGATCGAACAGCGCCGCCTTGCGCCCGAGAGCGAGGAGGACGCGGCCGAGGCCGCCCGCCGCACCCGCTCGGAGGCCGACCTGCGCGGCCGCCTGTCCGAGGAGCTGTCCGAGGACGAGCGCAAGATGCTCGAGGAAGAGCGCGCCCGCCACGAGGCCACCCAGAAGCTGCGCCGCGAGGACCTGCAGCTGGCCTACGCGATCGACATGCTCCAGGGCCTGTCGGTCTACCAGGCCTCGAAATGAGCGGTGCGGTGCTGAGCAGGGCCGAGATCGAGGCCCTGCCCTACCGCCCCTGCGTCGGCGTGGTCGTGCTCAACGGCCGCGGCGGCGTTTTCACCGGCGAGCGGATCGACACCCCCGGCGCATGGCAGATGCCCCAGGGCGGCGTGGACGCGGGCGAGGAGCCCTTCCAGGCCGCCCTGCGGGAGCTGGAGGAGGAGACCGGGATCTCCCAGCGCCAGGTGGAGATGGTGCGCCGGACCCGCGACTGGATCGCCTATGACCTGCCCGACGACCTGGTGGGCAAGGTGTGGAAGGGCCGGTATCGCGGCCAGAAGCAGCTGTGGTTCGCGTTCCGGTTCTCGGGCGAGGATTCGGACGTGAAGATCGAGCAGAAGCACCAGGAATTCTCCCGCTGGCGCTGGTCGACGCCCGAGCAGGTCGTCTCGGACATCGTCCCGTTCAAGAAAGACCTCTATGAGCAGGTGATGGCGGAATTCGCGGACCTGTTCTGAGGCCCGCCGCGTCAGCGCATGCAGGGGGAGCGCGCTCCATGGATACCCGTTTTCTGACCGGCGTGCGCGGCATCGCCGCCCTGTTGGTCGTGATCTCGCACGGCGCGAACCACGGCTACGCCCCGGCGCGGCTGTTCGGTTACGGGCTGGGCCAGTACGGCGTCGCGATCTTCTTCTGCCTCAGCGGCTACCTGATGGGGATGCTCTATGCCCATCGCGATCCGTCGGCGCACTGGCGCCGCTACGCCATCGCCCGGATCGCCCGGGTCCTGCCCCTGTTCTACGCCGTGCTGCTCGTCTCCGCGGCGATGAGCGCGGCCGTCGGCACCTTCCCGATCAAGGTCCGGCCGGAGGATTTCCCGCTCAACCTGTTCCTCCTCCACGGGTCCAGCATCCTGTGGACGATCCCGGTCGAGGTGCAGTTCTACGTCGTCTTCGTCGGCCTGTGGGCCCTGTCCGCGAAGCTGGGACGGCGCTTCTGGCTCTGGACGGCGGCCTTGTCGGCCGCGCTGGCGGCGGTGGTGATCCAGGCCTGGACCCCGGAGGTCGGCGTCTCGAGCATCCTGCTGTGCTGGCAGTACTTCTTCATCTTCGGCACGGCCTGCGGCGTCTACGGCGCGAATGGCGGCGCGGAGCGGTACGGCGCGCTCCATGCGCGGGCGCGGGGGGCGCTGACCCCGCTCTGCCTCGCGCTCGTCGCGCTCTCGATCCCCGGCGTGCGGCGGGTGCTGGACCTGCCGGTCTACGAGACCTGGACGGACCCCTACATCATGGCCGGGACGGTGGCGCTCTTCGCCCTCGCCTTCGGGGAACCCGTCGTGCAGCGCGTCCTGTCCACGCGCCCGCTGACCTTTCTCGGCGACATCTCCTACAGCCTGTACCTGACCCACATGGTCGGCGTGTGGTTCGTGCGCACGGCGTTCCAGAAGCTGGGCCTGCCCTATGAATGGGTGGGACTGGCGCCGCTCCTGCTGCTGTGCATCCTGATGGCCGCCGCGTCGACCTGGTGGTTCGAACGGCCCGTGCAGACGCTGATCCTGCGCTGGTGGCAGCGCCGGGGTTGACGGGACCTGGGCCGCCCCCAACCGCCGCCGCCCCCGGCCGCCACGCCCTCTCTCCCACAGCCCCCGACGCCGCACCGACCGACCCGCGACATCCAATCCAGACCGAAGGACCGCAAAGTTCCGCTCGCTTGCCGCCGCCGCCCGCGCCGCGTCTCTGTGCACCGCCGCATCCACCGCCGGGGCCGCCGTCATCATCGACATCTGGGATGACGGCGCGAACCTGCATGCGCAGGCGCGGGGCTCGCTGGTCCTGCCCGGGGCCTCGGACTACCCCGCCTTCACCAGCGCGTTCCTCTATGGCGATCAACCCTCCTTCGGGATCGGCGTGGATGATGGCGTCGCGCCCGATTACGGCTACTCCATCGGCGTGGCCACCAACCTCTTCGCCTCGCGCGGGGTGGGGAACGCCTCGGCGGCGAGCGGGCCGGCGATGTCGTTCTCGCCCGGCTCCTTCGTCATCGACAAGCGCTACGCGTCGGGCACGCCCTATGCCGCGACGGCGCGCTGGGACGGCTGGACGGTGGGCTCGGCGGGGCTCTACAGCGGGATCCACACCTACAGCATCGGGACCGACAGCATCACGCTGGCCATCGGCGACGCGGCCATCGCCGAGCTGTCGGACGTGCCCGTCCCCGCCGCCGCGCCGCTGCTGCTGGGCGGGTTGGGGCTGCTGGGCTTGCTGCGCCGCCGGGCCTGAGGGACGCGCGCTGCGATGCAAAACGCCCGCCGGAGCGATCCGGCGGGCATTTGGCGTTCCGGCCTGGCCGCGCGGCTCAGCGGCGGCGGCGCAGGGCGGCGAACCCGGCCAGGGCGGCGGCCAGCAGCCCGCCCGCCGCCGGGACCGGCACGTCCGAAACCGGGCTTTCAACCAGCGTCGCGGTCGCCGTGCCGCCGATCCCGAAATACGACCCGAGCAGGTTCGACCCGTCGGTCCAGCGCACGTAGAAGGCCAGTTGGCCCTCGCCGTCATCCAGCGTCATCGCCGGGTCCCAGTCCAGCGCCGCGCCCCAGGCGTAGATCGGCGCGCCCTGCTGATAATGGCTGAAGGCGCCGACGGGATCGGGCGCGTCGGCGGGGGCCCCGGCGGGGGCGCCGTAATAGTCCTGCCCGGCCGTCGAGTAGAACACGTAGTCGAAGCGCAGGGCGGCGCCCTGGATCGCCTCGAGGATCACGCCGTCATTCGCGTTCTCGTCCATCAGCCCGTCGAGCACCGGCGAGTCCGCGTATTTCACGTCCCGGAACACCCAGCCGCGCGAATCGGCATAGGTCATGTCCCAGGCGACCTGCGAGAAGGCGCCGGTCCCGTCGTCGTAATTGAAGGACAGGGTCCGGTCCTGGCAGGTCAGCGACGCGTGACAGCCGGGGCCCGAGGCCTCGATCCGCCAGACATCGGCGGCGGCGGGGGCGGCCATCAGCAGGGCCGGGATCAGAACAAGCGCACGCATGATCGCTATCCTCACTCTCGAAAACCGTGGTGAACGCCACGTTCCTCATTGGTTAATCGAAACTGGGCGACAGGATCACGTTCCCTTACGTCGCGGCGCGCACGAAAAAGGCCCCCGCGCAGCGCACGGGGGCCTTGGTCCGGTCGGGATCGCGGCGGCTCAGAGGCCGAGCGCGGCGCCCACCTGCTTGAGGTCGTTCAGGCGCATGCCCGCGGCGATCTTCGCATCGCCCTCGGCGATCTCGATCTCGCCCTCGACCTCTTTCATCTTCGCGTCCAGCCACTCGCGGGTCACGTCGGCCTTGGGCAGAGCCTCCTCGGCCAGGATCGAGGTCCCGGCCGGAGAGATCTCGGCGAAGCCGCCGGTCACCACGAAGTCCTCGACGCCGCCGCCGGCATGAACCGACACGACGCCCGGACGCAGGGTGGTCATGAGCGGGGAGTGGTTCGGGAGGGCGGTCATGTCGCCCTCCATCCCCGGAACCTGCACCCGCTCGGCCTCGGTCGACACGAGCATGCGCTCGGGCGACACGAGATCGAACTGCATCACGTCAGCCATGCTTTCGGTCCCCTATCAGGCCGCGGCGGCGAGGCGCTCGGCCTTGGCGATCACTTCGTCGATGCCGCCGACCATGTAGAAGGCCGCCTCGGGCAGGTGATCGTACTCGCCGTTCACCACCGCCTTGAACGACTTGATGGTGTCCTCGAGGGGAACCTGCACGCCGTCGGAGCCGGTGAACACCTTCGCGACGTCGAACGGCTGCGAGAGGAAGCGCTGGATCTTGCGCGCGCGCGCAACGGTCAGCTTGTCCTCTTCCGACAGCTCGTCCATGCCGAGAATGGCGATGATGTCCTGGAGCGACTTGTAGCGCTGCAGGATGCCCTGCACCGAACGGGCCACCTCGTAGTGCTCCTCACCCAGGATCTGCGGATCCATGAGGCGCGAGGACGAGTCGAGCGGGTCGACCGCCGGGTAGATGCCGAGCTCCGAGATGGCGCGCGACAGAACCGTGGTGGCGTCGAGGTGGGCGAAGGTCGTGGCCGGCGCGGGGTCGGTAAGGTCGTCCGCGGGGACGTACACGGCCTGGATCGAGGTGATCGAGCCGTTCTTCGTGGAGGTGATGCGCTCCTGCATCGCGCCCATGTCGGTGGCCAGCGTCGGCTGGTAGCCCACCGCCGAGGGGATGCGGCCGAGAAGCGCCGACACCTCGGAACCCGCCTGGGTGAAGCGGAAGATGTTGTCGACGAAGAACAGAACGTCGGTGCCCGAGGCGTCGCGGAACTGCTCGGCCAGGGTCAGGCCGGTCAGCGCGATGCGGGCGCGGGCGCCCGGCGGCTCGTTCATCTGGCCGTAGACCAGCGCCACCTGCGACTCGGACAGGTTGTCCGGCTTGATGACGTTGGATTCGATCATCTCGTGGTAGAGATCGTTGCCCTCACGGGTGCGCTCACCCACGCCGGCGAACACGGAGTAGCCCGAGTGCACCTTCGCGATGTTGTTGATGAGCTCCATGATGAGAACGGTCTTGCCGACGCCCGCGCCGCCGAAGAGGCCGATCTTGCCGCCCTTCGAGTAGGGGGCGAGCAGGTCGATGACCTTGATGCCGGTGACGAGGATCTCGGACTCGGTCGCCTGCTCCTCGAACGCCGGGGCGGTCGCGTGGATCGGGCGGGTTTCCGTGGCCTCGACCGGGCCCTTCTCGTCGATCGGCTCGCCGACGACGTTCAGGATGCGGCCCAGGGTGGCGTCGCCGACGGGCACCGAGATGGCGGAGCCGGTGTCGGTGACGGACTGGCCGCGGACGAGACCTTCGGTCTGGTCCATGGCGATGGCGCGGACCGAGTTCTCACCGAGGTGCTGGGCGACCTCGAGCACGAGCCGCTGACCGTTGTTGTCGGTCTCCAGCGCGTTGAGAATGGCCGGGAGCTCGCCCTCGAACTGAACGTCGACGACGGCGCCGATGACCTGCGTGATCTTGCCGGTGGACATTGGTTGTGCCTCCGTTCGTTAGAGCGCCTCGGCGCCCGAGATGATTTCGATGAGTTCCTTGGTGATCTGCGCCTGGCGGGTACGGTTGTACTCGATGGTCAGGGCGTCGATCATTTCGCCGGCGTTGCGCGTCGCGTTGTCCATGGCGGACATGCGCGCGCCCTGCTCCGACGCGGCGTTCTCCAGCAGACCGGTGAAGATCTGCGTGGTGATCGCGCGCGGCAGGAGGTCGGCGAGGATCGCCTCCTCCTCGGGCTCGTAGTCGTAGAGCGTGGAGGACGCGTCCTCCTGCTCCTCGACCTGGGCCGGGATCAGCTGCTGGGCGGTCGGGATCTGGGAGATCACCGACTGGAACCGGTTGAAGAACAGCGTGCAGACGTCGAACTCGCCCTCGTGGAAGCGGCCGAGCACGTCGCGCGCGATGTCCTGCGCGTTGCTGTACCCGAGGCGCTTCACCGCGGAGAGGTCGACATGGTCCACGAACAGGTCGGCGTATTCACGCTTCATCTGCTCGCGGCCCTTTTTGCCGACGGTCAGGATCTTGACGGTCTTGCCCTGCGCTTTCAGCTTCTCGACGTGCTGGCGGGCCAGCTTGACGATCGAGGAGTTGAAGCCGCCGCAGAGACCGCGCTCGGCGGTCGCCACGATGAGCAGGTGAACGTCGTCCTTGCCGGTGCCCGAGAGGAGCTTCGGCGCGGAAGGCTGGTCCTTGGCCCCGCGGGCGAGGTTGGCGAGGACGCCGTCCATACGCTCGGCGTACGGACGCGCGGCCTCGGCCGCCTCCTGGGCGCGACGGAGCTTGGCCGCCGCGACCATCTGCATGGCCTTGGTGATCTTCCGCGTGGAGGTCACGCTGTTGATCCGGATTTTCAGGTCCTTGAGGTTCGGCATGCGCCTAACTCCTCCTCAACAGCGGCTTACGCGAAGCCCTTCTTGAACGCCTCGATCGCGGCCTTGATCTTGTCGGCGGCGTCGCCCTTGATCTTCGGGTCGTTGACCGTGATGTCCTCGAGCAGGTCGGCGCAGTTCGAGCGCAGGTGGCCCAGCAGGCCCTGCTCGAAGCGGCCGACATCGCCCACGGCGAGGTCGTCGAGATAGCCGTTGGTGCCCGCGAAGATGACGCAGACCTGCTCGGCGTTGGTCAGCGGCGCGTACTGCGGCTGCTTCAGCAGCTCGGTCAGGCGCGCGCCACGGTTCAGCAGCTTCTGCGTCGCGGCGTCGAGGTCCGAGCCGAACTGCGCGAAGGCGGCCATCTCGCGGTACTGCGCGAGCTCCAGCTTCACCGAGCCGGCGACCGACTTCATCGCGTTGGTCTGGGCCGAGGAGCCCACGCGCGACACCGACAGGCCGGTGTTCACCGCCGGGCGGATGCCCTGGTAGAACAGCTCGGTCTCGAGGAAGATCTGACCGTCGGTGATCGAGATCACGTTGGTCGGGATGAAGGCCGACACGTCGCCGCCCTGGGTCTCGATCACCGGCAGCGCGGTCATGGAGCCGGCGCCGAAGGCGTCGTCCATCTTCGCCGAGCGCTCGAGCAGGCGCGAGTGGAGGTAGAAGACGTCGCCCGGGTAGGCTTCGCGGCCCGGCGGACGGCGCAGCAGCAGGGACATCTGGCGGTAGGCCACGGCCTGCTTCGACAGGTCATCATAGATGATCAGCGAGTGCATGCCGTTGTCGCGGAAGTACTCGCCCATCGCCGAGGCGGTGTAGGGGGCGAGGTACTGCATCGGCGCGGGGTCCGACGCGGTGGCGGCCACGACGATGGAGTAGTCGATGGCGCCGGTCTCTTCCAGCTTCTTCACCAGCTGCGCCACGGTGGAGCGCTTCTGGCCGATCGCCACGTAGACGCAGTAGAGCTTCTTGCTCTCGTCGTCGCCGGCGGCGTCGTTGTACGACTTCTGGTTCAGGATGGCGTCGAGCGCGACGGCGGTCTTGCCGGTCTGGCGGTCGCCGATGATCAGCTCGCGCTGGCCGCGGCCGATCGGGATCAGCGCGTCGACGGCCTTCAGGCCGGTCGCCATCGGCTCGTGCACCGATTTACGCGGGATGATGCCGGGGGCCTTGGAGTCGGCGCGGGCCTTCAGGTCCGAGTCGATCGGGCCCTTGCCGTCCAGCGGGTTGCCCAGGCCGTCGACGACGCGGCCAAGCAGGCCCTTGCCGACGGGGACTTCCACGATGGCGCCGGTGCGCTTGACGGTGTCGCCCTCTTTGATCGAGCGGTCGTCGCCGAAGATAACGATGCCGACGTTGTCCTGCTCGAGGTTCAGCGCCATCCCCTGGATGCCGCCCGGAAACTCGACCGTCTCACCGGCCTGCACGTTGTCCAGCCCGTGGACGCGCGCGATGCCGTCGCCGACGGACAGGACGCGGCCGACCTCGGCCACTTCGGCTTCCTGACCGAAATTCTTGATCTGGTCCTTGAGGATCGCAGAAATCTCAGCAGCCTGAATGGCCATCACCCGACCTCTTTCATTGCGTTGTTCAGCTTGGAGAGCTTCGTGGCGATCGACGTGTCGATCATCTTCGAGCCCACCTTGACCACGAGCCCGCCGATGATCGCCTCATCGACGGTGACATTCACGTTGACCGATTTGCCGACGGCGGCCGAGAGCGCCTCGGAGAGGGCCTGCAGCTGGTCGTCGCGCATCGGCACGGCCGAGGTGACCTCGGCCGAAACTTCGCCGCGATAGGCGGCCATTTTCTCGGCATAGGCGCCGATCACGCCCGGAAGCGCGAACAGGCGGCGCTTGGACGCCATGAGCTTGAGCGTGTTCTTCGTCAGCCCCTCCAGGCCCATCGCGTCGGCGACGGCGCCCATGGCGGACTGCTGCTCCGCGCGCGTGTAGACCGGGCTGGCGATCACGTCGCTCAGCTCGGCGCTGTCGGCCAGGGCCTGGCGCAGGGACAGCAGGTCGCGCTCGACGGTCTCGAGCAGACCTGCCTCCTCGGAGAGTTCGTAAAGGGCCGTCGCATAGCGACCCGCCAGTTCCGAAGACAGTGAAGCTGAATCGGCCACGGGATCCCCTCTGGTTGCCGGCTCGGGCGGCCGGTTCGGGCATGCACGGCGGCGGGCGCGCGTTGCGGCGCGGGTCCCTCCCCCGAAGATTGGGCGGTTGCTAACACAGCGTTTATACCTAGGCAATACGGCGGCAGGGGGCCGCATGCAGGGGTATAATCCTTTGCGCTCAACGCCTTGGGCGAAAATTCAGCCGCGGGTGCGACCTTGTTGTCTGATCGTCGCAGCCCTGCGGCTGCGGTTTTCTGACCCGCCCGGCCCCCGGGGGGCGCGAATCCGCCCCCGGAAGGCCGCGCGGCGGGGTCAGAGGTCGGCCCCCACGGCCTGCGAGACATGGGTGAAGCCGTCGCGCGCCAGCCGCTCCGCGACTCCCTCCGCGATCCGTCCCGGCAGCCCGGCGCCGCCATAGACCATGGCCGAGTAGAGCTGCACCAGCGACGCCCCCGCCTTGATCTTGGCATAGGCCTGGTCGGCGTCGGCGACGCCCCCGACCCCGATCAGCGGCGCCTTGCGCTCGGTCAGCAGCGCGAGGCGGCGCAGCATGGCGGTCGATTTCTCGAACAGCGGCGCGCCGGACAGCCCCCCGCCCTCGTGCGCGTGGGGGCTGCGCAGCCCGTCGCGCGACAGGGTGGTGTTGGTGGCGATGATCCCGTCCACGGCATGGGCCGCGCAGGCCTCGGCCACGTCCTCGAGCCCCTGGTCGTCGAGATCCGGCGCGATCTTGAGGAGCACCGGCTTGCCCGGCGCCCCTTCGTCGCGGGCGGCGAGGCAGTCGGCCAGCAGCCGGTCCAGCGCCGCCTTGCCCTGCAGGTCGCGCAGCTTCTCGGTGTTGGGCGAGGAGACGTTGACGGTGAAGAAGTCCGCGCACTCGGCGAAGCGGCGCAGCACGGCGACGAAATCCGCGCCGCGGTCCTCGCTGTCCTTGTTGGCCCCGAGGTTCACGCCGACGATTCCCGGCAGCTCGGGCAGCGCCTCCATCCGCGCGGCGACCGCCTCCATGCCCTCGTTGTTGAAGCCGAAGCGGTTGATGACGGCGCGGTCCTCGGTCAGGCGGAACAGGCGCGGGCGCGGGTTGCCGGCCTGCGGGCGCGGCGTGACGGCGCCCACCTCCATGAAGCCCGCCCCGGTGGCGCGCAGGGCGGCGCGCACGGCCGTCGCGTTCTTGTCGAACCCCGCGGCGATGCCGATCGGGTTGGGGAAACGCAGGCCCCAGAGCTCGGTCTCCAGCGCGTCGGACGAGGCCGGACCGGAGCCCGGCGCCAGCGCCAGCGCGCGCAGCGCCCAGGCATGGGCGTCCTCGGGGTCGAGGCGGTGCAGCAGCGGCAGCGCGAGGGCTTCGGCGAATCGAATCATGCGTCCAGCTCCGGGAAGACATGCGCCCCGTCGGGCCCCAGCGGCAGGGGCGCCGCCCACGCCACCTGCGACATCTTCAAATCGGCGTAAAGGTGGGGGAACAGCGCCCCCCCGCGCGACACCTCCCACTTCAGGGCGTCGCCCAGGGATCTTTCCTCAACCGCAAGTAGAGCGAGGCCCGTTTCCGCCGCGAAGTGTTTCCGCGCGGTTTCAGCAACTTGTTCAGAGTTTGACAGGTGGATGAACCCATCCTGAATATCAACTGGCGCCCCGGAGAACGCGCCTTTCTCTTGAAACGACGCCCATTCCGCGGCGCGAAGAATCTTGTAGATCACGGTCCCGTCCCCTTTGACGGCGCCTTAACTGTCGTTGACAGGCATGGCGGGATGATGGTTACCTTCATTCACCGGTCAGGAGGCGCGCCTTCGGGCCGGTGTGTGACGTGCGTATCGCGTATGAGTTCCGAAGGCGACTGAGGGAAGAAGTAAGCGTAAGACGCAGGGGAGGCCCCAAGCCTCCGGGAGGGACGCGACACCGTCGCCAAGGCGTGTCCCTCCGGTCTGCGACAGCCCCGCCACGTTGGCGGGGCTTTTCTTTTTTTCGGGGGCCCGGAGACCGGACCCCCGCGGGGGGGCGTCAGAGATGCCCCTCGGCGCGCGCCCAGGCCTCGGTCGCGTCCAGCGCGTCCTCGAGCGGGGCGAACAGCGCGCCGATTTCCTCCTCCGAGATGATCATCGGCGGGCAGAAGGCCAGCTGGTCGCCGATGGCCCGCAGGATCACGCCCCGCGCCACCAGCTCCGCCGCCAGCCGTCCGCCGACCTTGCCCGGCTGGGCGAAGACCGCCTTGCCGGTCTTGTCGGGCGACAGTTCCAGCGCGCCCATCAGGCCGATGCCGCGCGCCTCGCCCACCAGCGGGTGATCGGCGTAAGCCCGCAGCTTCTCCTGGAAGCCGGGGGCGACGGCGCGGACATGGTCGACGATCCGGCGCTTCTTGTAGATGTCGAGCGCGGCGACGCCCACGGCGCAGCCCATCGGGTGGCCGCCATAGGTGAAGCCGTGGCCGAAATTGCCGATCTTCGCGGTGTTCGCCTCGATCACGTCGGCCATGTCCTGGTTGATGGCGACGGCCGAGAGGGGCGCGTAGCCCCCGGTCAGCTGCTTGGCCATCGACATGGAGGTCGGCTTCATGTTGAGCGTGTCGGCGCCGAACCAGTTGCCGGTGCGCCCGAAGCCGCAGATCACCTCGTCCGAGATCATCAGGATGTCGTTGGCCTCGAGCACCGGGCGGATCGCCTCGAAATAGCCCTTCGGGGGCACGATCACGCCGCCCGCGCCCATCACCGGCTCGGCGATGAAGGCGGCGATGGTGTCGGCGCCCTCGGCCTCGATCAGCGCCTCGAGGTCCGCCTTCAGCCGCGCGACGAACTCCGCCTCGCTCTCCCCGGGCATGGCCTCGCGCCAGTGGTGGGGCGTGGAGGTGTGCAGGATGCGGTCCACCGGCAGGTCGAAATCACCGTGGTTGATCGGCAGCCCGGTCATCGAGGCCGAGACGATGGTGACCCCGTGATAGCCCTTCTTGCGCGAGATGATCTTCTTCTTCTGCGGCATCCCGCGGGCGTTGTTGTAGTACCAGGCGAGCTTCACCTGGGTCTCGTTCGCCTCGGAACCCGAGGACTGGTAGAACACCCGCGCCATGCCGGGGGCGAGCTCCTTGATCCGCTCGGCCAGCTCGATCGCGGGTTCATGGGAGCGCCCGCCGAAGAGGTGGTAATAGGGCAGCGTGTCGAGCTGGGCCTTCGCGGCCTCGACCAGCTCCGCGTCGCCGAAGCCGAGGCCGCAGCACCACAGGCCCGCCATGCCCTCGATATACTCCTTGCCGCCCTCGTCGGTGACGTAGACGCCCCGGCCCGAGGAGATGACATGCGCGCCGTCGCGGCGCAGCTGGGCCGCGTTGGTATAGGGGTGGAGCAGCGCCTCCACGTCGCGGGTCTGGGTGTTGGTCAGCGCGCCGTCGGCCATGATCGGTCTCCTGGAATGAAGCTCGGGCGCCCCCCGGCGGGCCGCACCGGCGGCCGCGTCCGGGCAGGTGCGGTCCCCTTGCGTGGCGCCGCGCGCGGCATTTCGCAAGGGCGCGCGCACGGGAGGCGGGGTTTCGGCGCGTTTTCGCGCGGACCTGCACGGGCCTTGACGGCGGGCCGCCCTGCACCGACAAGACGGGAGCAAACTCGTCAGGACACCTTATGATCGACGTCGCCGCGCTTTTCATCGCCTACCTGGTCAGCCAGTTCTACCGCAGCTTCCTCGCCGTCCTCGCCCCCGCCCTGCGCGAGGAGCTGGGCGTGGACCCGGCCACCCTGTCGGACGCCGCCGGGGCGTGGTTCCTGGCCTTCGCGGTGGCGCAGATCCCCGTGGGGATGGGCCTCGACCGGATCGGGCCGCGCCGGGTGGCGGGCTGGCTGATGATCGGGGGGGCCGGGGGCGGCGGCGCGCTGTTCGCCATGGCCGAGAGCGCCGAGATGCTGATCGCCTCGATGGCGCTGATCGGGGTCGGCTGCGCGCCGGTGCTGATGTCGGGGATGGTGATCTTCGCGCGCCGCTATCCGCCCGCCCGCTTCGCGACGCTGTCGGGGGCGATGATCGGCTTCGGCAGCCTTGGCAACGTGCTGGGGGCCGCGCCGCTGGCCTGGGGGGTCGAGGCGTTCGGCTGGCGCGAGGTGATGCTGGCGCTGGCGGGCCTCGGGGTCGCCATCGGCGGGCTGGTGCTGACCATGGTCAAGGACCCGCCGCTGGCGGCCGAGGCGGGCGATTCCCCGCTGCGCGGCTTCGTGGCGGTGATGAAGCTTCGGATCCTGTGGTGGCTGATCCCGCTGGGCATCTTCAACTACGCGGTCTCGGCCGGGCTGCGCGGGTCCTGGGCGGGGCCGTATTTCGAGGACGTGCACGGGCTCGACGCCGAGGGGATCGGCGCGGTGACGCTGTGGATGGCGCTGGCGATGGTGGCGGGGAACTTCGTGGTCGGCCCGCTGGCGCACCGGCTGGGGACCACGAAATGGGTGGTGTTCACCCTGAACCTCGCCGCCGCGGGCTGCACCGGGGCGCTGGCGCTCGGCGGGACGGGCGAGGCGGCGGCGGCCTGGCTGTTCGGGCTGATCGGGCTGTGCGGCGCGACCTATGCGCTGCTGATGGCGCAGGCGCGTAGCTTCGTGCCGCTGCACCTGACCGGGCGGGGCGTGACGCTGATGAATTTCTTCTCCATCGGGGGCGTGGGGCTTGGCCAGATCGTCACCGCGCGGATACACTCCTTCGCGGATGCAACATGGTCCTCGGGCGCCCTCGCCTACCAGGCCGTGTTCGGATATTACGCTCTCGCCCTGCTGGGGGCGCTTGCGATCTACCTGTTCAGCCGCGACGCCCGAACCGAGGGCTGAGCGCCGCGTACAAGACGACCTCTCGGGGGGGAAACAGCCATGGCATCTTCATCGGGAAGCGGACGCCGCTCGCGCTCCATCCGCCGCTCGGCCGTCACCGCGACCATCGTGTCCGTGGTCATCGTCGGCGGCGCCGTGGCCAGCGGCCTGCTGGGCGGCGGCGGGGGCGTCGACAACACCGACATCCGCCGCCTCTACACCCAGATCTCCGAGCTGCAGCAGAAGACCGACCGCCTCGAGGAATCGCTGACCCGGATGCGGTTCGAGATGGAGGCGGTCAGCGCGGGCGGCCCGCGCGCCGAGCTGATCGCCGCCGTCAACGCCGCCCAGCGCCAGGAGGAGGAGGCCGCCCGCGCCGCCGAGGAGGCCGCGCCCGAGAGCCCGGAGGACGCCGAGGCGCGGCGGCGCGAGCTGCTCAGCTCCGAGGGGCTGGCCGCCGCCGCCATCTCGGCGCTGGAAGACCGCGAGGCGGTGCAGAAGCGCCTGCTGATCGTGATGCAGCCCGACTGCGCCAAGCCCGATGCCGACGGGCTGGTGGTGTGCCGGGTGAACCTGCGCAACAACGCGATCTCCTCGACCGCGGTCAGCTTCAGCCAGTCGGGCAGCGCCGCGCGGATCGAGGGCGGGGACAGCTTCTCCTCGATCCGGATGCGCCAGCCGGGGCAGCCGGTGTTCGGCTACACCACCGCACTGAACATCGCGCCGCAGAGCGTCGGGACCATCGAGATCGCCTTCGGCCCGGTCGAGGGCCCGGCCGAGACGGTGTCGCGCCTGTCCATCGCCGCCAACAAGTCGGTCTACAGCTTCGAGGGGCTGGCGCTGAAATAAGCGCCCCCGCGCCGCGCGGGCGACGCGCGGACGCGGGAACGAAAAGGGCCGGCCCCGCACGGGGCCGGCCCTTCGTGTTTCCGCCGGGCGCAAGGGCCGGTCAGGCCGCCGCGCGGTCCGCCTCGGACACCAGGGTGACGATGTCGGACATGATCCGGTTCAGCTCGAAATCCTTCGGGGTGTAGACCCGGGCGACGCCATAGGCGCGCAGCTCCTCGGCGTCCTTCTCGGGGATGATGCCGCCCGCGACGACGGGGACGTCGCCGAGGCCCGCCTCTTTCATCCGGTCGATCACCTCCTTCACCAGCGGCAGGTGAGAGCCGGAGAGGATCGAGAGGCCGACGACATGGGCCGATTCCTCGAGCGCCGCGTTGACGATCTGGGCCGGGGTCAGGCGAATGCCCTCGTAGACCACCTCCATGCCGCAATCGCGGGCGCGCACGGCGATCTGCTCGGCGCCGTTGGAATGGCCGTCGAGGCCGGGCTTGCCGACCACGAACTTGATGCGGCGGCCGATCTGGGACGTCGCGGCCTCGACCTCGGCGCGGACCTCCTCGAGGCCGGAGGCGTCGGTCGCCGCGGCCTTGCCGACGCCGGTCGGGGCCCGGTACTCGCCGAACACCTCGCGCATCGCCGCGCCCCATTCGCCGGTGGTGACGCCCGCCTTCGCGCAGGCGATCGAGGGGGGCATGATGTTGTCCCCGCCCCGCGCGGCGTCCTTGAGGGCGGCCAGCGCGGCGTCGACGGCGGCCTGGTCCCGGCTGGCGCGCCATTCCTTGAGGCTGTCGATCTGCGCCTGCTCGACCGCCGGATCGACCACCATGATGCCGCCATCGCCGGCGGTGAGCGGCGAGGGCTCCGTCTCCTGCCACTTGTTGACGCCGACGACGATGGTCTCGCCCCGCTCGATGGCCGAGAGGCGCGCGGTGTTGGATTCGACCAGCTTGGATTTCATGTAGTCGATGGCCGCGACGGCGCCGCCCATGTCGTCGATCCGCGCCAGCTCGGCCCGGGCGCCTTCCTTCAGCGCCTCGACCTTGCCCTCGACCGCCGGGTTGCCGTCGAAGAGGTCGCCGTATTCCAGGAGGTCCGTCTCATAGGCCATGATCTGCTGCATGCGCAGCGACCACTGCTGGTCCCAGGGGCGCGGCAGGCCGAGCGCCTCGTTCCAGGCCGGAAGCTGCACCGCGCGGGCGCGGGCCTTCTTCGAGAGGGTCACGGCCAGCATCTCGATCAGGATGCGGTAGACGTTGTTCTCGGGCTGCGGCTCGGTCAGACCCAGCGAGTTCACCTGCACGCCGTAGCGGAAGCGGCGGAACTTCTCGTCCTCGACGCCGTAACGCTCGCGGCAGATCTCGTCCCACAGGTCGACGAAGGCGCGCATCTTGCAGATCTCGGTCACGAAGCGGATGCCCGCGTTCACGAAGAACGAGATCCGGCCGACGACCTTGGGGAAGTCCTCATCGCTGACCGCGCCCTGTTCCTTCACCGTGTCCAGCACCGCGATGCCGGTGGCCAGCGCATAGGCCAGCTCCTGCTCCGGCGTCGCGCCGGCTTCCTGCAGGTGGTACGAGCACACGTTCATCGGGTTCCACTTGGGAACCTCACGATAGGTGTATTCGGCGATGTCCGCGATCAGCCGCAGCGAGGGGCGCGGCGGGAACACGTAGGTGCCGCGGCTGAGGTATTCCTTGATGATGTCGTTCTGCACCGTGCCCTGGAGCTTGGAGGTGTCCGCCCCCTGCTCCTCGGCCGTGGCGATGTAGAGCGCCAGCAGCCAGGCCGCCGTCGCGTTGATCGTCATCGAGGTGTTCATCTGCTCGAGCGGGATCTGGTCGAACAGCGCCCGCATGTCGCCGATATGGGAGACGGGGACGCCGACCTTGCCCACCTCGCCCCGCGCCAGCGCATGGTCGCTGTCATAACCGGTCTGGGTCGGCAGATCGAACGCCACCGACAGGCCGGTCTGCCCGCGCGACAGGTTCGAGCGGTAGAGCGCGTTGGACGCGGCGGCGGTGGAGTGGCCCGCATAGGTGCGGAACAGCCAGGGACGGTCTTTGGGCGCGGCGCTGGTCGGGGTGCTCACCTGGGGGGCCTCCTGATGGCGGGGGCGGCTGGGCCGCCCGCATGAATATTGCGTCGATGGCGGGATACGCGAAAGATTGCATCCCGTCAATTCGCCGCGCTGCGGCATGACCGAAAAGGGTCAGGCAAGAGTGACATGCGCGCGGCTTCCGGTCGATGGGACCGGCGCCGCAGGCCCCCCTTCGGCGGCGCAGCACGCCGCGCCCGGAGGCGATTCGAACCGGGCCGGCGGGCGCGGGACGCGGCGGCGATGGCCTCGAAACACATACCGCACAGCGGTTTGCGAGTTTCACAGCACTCGAAAACCCCGGTTTCGCCGCGCCGCGGCGCCGCCGGCCGGGCCCTTCCCCGGGGGCGCCGCGCCCCCTTGGCGCCAAAGGCGGGCGCTGCGGCGCACAAAGGGGCTTGCAACACCCCTTCGGCAATGTCATTCATCCCAGCGATCCGAAAACGAAAGATCATTGCGCGCCCGTCCCGGCCTTCCGCCGCACGCGCCGCACCGACAGACAAGGAGACGCCCCATGGCGCCGCTCGACGAAAAAACCCCCGTCGCCGAGTACGACGCTCCGGTGAAGGACCTTTACGAGGTCGGCGAGATCCCGCCCCTCGGCCACGTCCCGAAGCAGATGTACGCCTGGGCCATCCGCCGCGAGCGGCATGGCGAGCCGAACACCGCGATGCTCGAGGAAGTGGTGGACGTCCCGACCCTGGACAGCCACGAGGTCCTCGTCTTCGTGATGGCTGCGGGCGTGAACTATAACGGCGTCTGGGCGGGCCTGGGCAAGCCGATCTCGCCGTTCGACGTGCATGGCGCGCCGTTCCACATCGCCGGCTCCGACGCCTCGGGCATCGTGTGGGCCGTGGGCGACAAGGTGAAGAACTGGAAGGTGGGCGACGAGGTCGTGATCCACTGCAACCAGGACGACGGCGACGACGAGGAGTGCAACGGCGGCGACCCGATGTTCTCGCCCAGCCAGCGCATCTGGGGCTACGAGACGCCGGACGGGTCGTTCGCCCAGTTCACCAACGTGCAGGCTCAGCAGCTGATGCCGCGCCCGCGCCACCTGACCTGGGAAGAGAGCGCGTGCTACACGCTGACCCTCGCCACCGCCTACCGGATGCTGTTCGGCCACCACCCGCATGAGCTCAAGCCCGGCCAGAACGTGCTGGTCTGGGGCGCCTCGGGCGGCCTCGGCTCCTACGCCATCCAGCTGGCGAACACCGTCGGCGCCAACGCCATCGGCGTGATCTCGGACGAATCCAAGCGCGACTTCGTCATGGCGCAGGGCGCCAAGGGCGTGATCAACCGCAAGGACTTCAAGTGCTGGGGCCAGCTGCCCACGGTCAACACGCCCGAGTACAACGAGTGGCTGAAGGAAGCGCGCAAGTTCGGCAAGGCGATCTGGGACATCACCGGCAAGGGCGTGAACGTCGACATGGTGTTCGAGCACCCGGGCGAGGCCACCTTCCCCGTCTCCACCCTCGTGGTGAAGAAGGGCGGCATGGTCGTCATCTGCGCCGGCACCTCGGGCTTCAACTGCACCTTCGACGTCCGCTACATGTGGATGCACCAGAAGCGCCTCCAGGGCTCGCACTTCGCGAACCTCAAGCAGGCCGCCTCGGCCAACCGGCTGATGATCGAGCGCCGCCTCGATCCGTGCATGTCCGAGGTGTTCCCGTGGCGCGACATCCCCGAGGCGCACATGAAAATGCTGCGTAACGAGCACAAACCGGGCAACATGGCCGTGCTCGTGGGCGCTGCCACCACCGGCCTGCGGACCCTCGAGGACGCGGTCGAGGTCGGCGCCCGCGACTGAGCCGCGCGCGGGCGCGGGGACCGGGGGCCGCCGGTCCCCGCCCGAAAGCGGAGGCCGTCCGAGGCCCGGCGCAGGCGCAGGGAGACGCTGATCGCCGCCGGACGGACCAGGGAGGAAGCGCGGACGCGCCGGGGGGCGACCCCCGGCGCGTTTTCGCGTTCCGGGGGGGGGCGCCCCGGCCGCCCGGGCGGGCCCCCGGCGAATCATCGCCCGGCCCGCCCCCGCCCCGCCCGGCGCCGGGGCCGCCGCGCCCGACCTCCAAGTTTCAAACCCTTGCGGCGCCCCCCCTCGCCATTTCTGGGGAGGAGTTTTTCGCGAATGGCGCCGTTACCCTGTCTTGGGCACAGTTTGATCAGAGTTTGACGCAAAGACGGAAAGGACCGGCGACATGGCGAACGACTGGATCATCGACGTTCTCGCGGACCTGCGGCAGTACGCGCTGCGCAACAACTACATCGCCCTGGCCGAACAGCTCGACGACGCCATCGTCGTCGCGGCGGGCGAACTGATCTGCTCGGCCGACCCCGCCGGCGACGCCCCCGCCCGCCCCGCCCCCGGCGTCGAGGCCGCCCTGGCGCGCCGCCACACGCGCGAGAAGGGCGACGAGGACGAGCGCGGCTTCGCCCCGGTCTGCTGAGCCGCCCCGCGCGGCCCGCAGCCCCCCGTAAAACAACGTGAAAGGAGAGTTAACAGGACAAAATCAATTTTAGGTTGTTTCTAGTCATCCATCATCTACCCTGACAGGCGGGACGCGTGGGGGAACGCGACGTCGCGCCTGTATGCAGGGCAAGCCGCCGGACGGAGGCCGCCCCGTGACGCAAGGGGCCGACGCGCCGAAGACGGAGCGGCGACGGATGACGGACCGGATTCAACAAATCGTCGAGGCCCTGCCCGAGGAGGCGGACCCGGTCGCGCTGGCCGGTCTGCTCGATCGGCTCCGGGGCCTCTACGACGTGGACAACGCCATCTACTACGCGCTGTCCCTCGGCGGCGACCGCGCGGGCGAGGAGTTCGGCGCGATGACCTACGCCCCCGAGTGGCACCAGCGCTACGAGGAGGTGAACTACCGCGAGCTCGACCCCGTGGTGCAGGCCGCCGGGCACGGCTTCGCCCCGGTCGAATGGCGCACGCTGGACTGGACCGGGCGCCCGATTCGCCGCTTCCTGGCCGAGGCGCATGAATATCGGGTGGGGAATCACGGGCTTACCGTGCCGATTCACGGCCCCCAGGGGCAGCTCGCGATGTTTACCATTTCGAAGGCCTGCACCGATTCGGAGTGGGCGACGCTGATTCCCGAAATCAGCCAGGATGTTCTCCTCCTGTCCCACTATATCCACCGACAGGTGATGGAGACGACGGGCGCGGAGGCGGCCGCGGGGCCGACGCAGAAGCTCTCGCCCCGCGAGCGCGATGTATTAACCATGATCTCGGCGGGCCGTCGGCGCGCCCAGATCGCGGATGCGCTCGGCATTTCCGAAAGTACACTTCGCGTTTACATCGACAGCGCCCGCCACAAGCTGGGCGCCCTCAATACTTTCCACGCCGTCGCGCTGGCCATGAAGACCGGAGCGATTAAGGTCTGACCAACAAAGGGTTAACAACCCTCAACAAACAGGGTTAAACCCCTGAATTTACATAAAATTATCCAAGTAATCACAATATTGGCGCACCCCCACGACCGGAGTGCGTCACATGATCCGTTTCATCTATGCCGACGACCTGCCCAATCACCCCGTTCTCGCGAACAGCATGTATCGCGACCGGGCCGGGCAGTTCCATGATCGGCTCGCCTGGGACCTGACCCTGGACGAGCAGGGTCACGAGAAAGACCAGTACGACGTCCTGAACCCGCTCTACTGCATCTACGAGCTGCCCGACGGCACGCATGGCGGCTCGGGCCGCCTGATGCCCACCACCGGGCGCAACATGTACGGCGAACACTTCACCTTCCTGTCGGACGGCGTCGAGATTTCTTCGCCGCTGATCTGGGAGAGCACCCGCTTCTGCGCCTCGCCCCGCCTGTCGGGCGGGCTGGCGGCGGCGAAGCAGATCTCCACCGCGTTGATGCTTGCCGGCTGCGAGGTCGCGTTGCGTTACGGCCTCTCGCATTACCTCGCCGTGTTCGATGCGCCGATGCGCCGGATCTACCGGCAGACCGGCTGGGCGCCCGAGGTGATCGGCGAGGACGGGGAAGGGCGCAACAAGCTCTGCCTCGGGCTGTGGGAGGTCTCCGAGGCCGCCCGCCAGAACATCATCGACCGCCTGGACGAGGTTCCGGCGATGACCGGGCTGCCCGGGATGGCCGCGATCGCGGCCTGACCCCGGGCGTGGGGGAGGGGCGGCGGCGCACCCCGTCGCCGCCCCGACATCGCACCCCCTGCCCCTGCGCCCCGCGCCGACCCCTTGCTCGGCGCCATCCCGCGCTCGCATCCCGGCGCGCCTCGGGCTAAACCGGGAACGGACCGGCCCGCGCCGGCCTGACCGGAGCGCCGATGACCGATCTATTCCCCGACGCCGCCGTCCCCTCGGCCCAAGCCGCCGCGCCGCTCGCCCTGTCCGAGGACCAGCAGGCGGCGTTTTCGGCCGTGGCCGCGCGGCTCGGCGCGCACGGGATCGACCTCGCCGCCGAGACGGCCGAGGACGCCGGCGCCCGCCCCGAGAACGCCGAGGTGATGGCGGTGCTCGGCAAGGCGGGCTCGGGCAAGACGCTGCTGCTGGTGGAAATCGTCAACGCGCTGAAGGCCGCCGGGGCCGAGGCGATCTCCCATGACTGGGAAGGACGCTCCAAGAAGGGCCGCCGCACCTTCGCGGTGCTGGCGCCGACCAACAAGGCGGCCTCGGTGCTGCGCAACCGGGGCGTTCCGGCGACCACGCTGCACCGGATCCTCTACTCCCCCGTCTACGACCCCGAATACGAGAAGATCGCCGAATGGCTGTCGGGCGAGGGCGACAAGCCCGAGATGGAGCAGATCACGCCCGAGGATCTCGACCGCGCGATGGACGCGTTCAAGATCCATGGCTCGATCCCCGGCGCGCTGGCGATCCTCGGCCTGCGCGGGTCGGACTTCATCACCGGCTGGGCGCGGCGCGAGGATGAGCTGGACATCGCGCTGGTGGACGAGTCCTCCATGCTCGACGACAAGCAGCTCGAGGACATCCGCCGCATCTTCGGCCTCGCCATCCTGTTCGGCGACCCGGCGCAGCTGGCCCCCGTGGGCCAGTCCGGCGCGATGGTGTTCGACAAGCTGCCCGCCCCCGCGGTCAAGCGCCTCTCCCGCGTCCACCGGCAGGCGGCGGACAACCCGATCCTCGACCTCGCCCACGCGCTGGCCGACCCGGACCTGCATTTCGAGCGGTTCGAGGACATGGTGCGCGCGGCGGCGGCGCGCGACGACCGCGTGGTGTATGGCGCGCCCGCGGACAGCGCCCTCATGGCCCGCTCGCCCATGCTGGTCTGGCGCAACGCCACCCGCAAACGCCTGATCGACGCGTTCCGGCGGGTGAACGGCGCCCCCGAGGATGCGCTCCTGCCCGGCGAGCCGCTGATCTGCGACGGGATCGAGCTGCCCCTCAAGCACCGGCGCAAGCGCATCGACCTCGAGGCCCGCGGCCTCGTGAAAGGCGCGCAATGCGTCTACCTGGGGCCGGGCCGCAAGCCGGGCTTCGCCAAGCTGCACGTGATGGGCGCGCCCGAGCCGCAGGTCAACGCCGCCGCCATCATCCAGATCGAGCGCCCCGACCAGGACGAGCCCTTCATCCCCTCGGCCGCCCGCATGGGCGCCGCCTTCCTGCACGGCGCCGCGGCGACGATCCACAAGGCGCAGGGCAGCCAGTGGCCCACGGTGCAGGTCTTCGCCCCCGACCTCTACGCCGCCGCCCGCATGAACCGGGAAGAGGCCGGCCTGCCGCTGTGGAAGCGCCTCGCCTATGTCGCCGTCACCCGGGCCGAGGAGCGGCTCGTCTGGGTCACCCGCTATTCGATGAAGAAGCCCGGCGCGCCCCTGAGCATCGAGGACCTGAAGGCGGTCGCGCCCGCGCCGTTCTCGCTCACGGCGGAGGAGCCGGAGGCGTGAACGCCCCCCTCTCCCCCCTGGCCCCCCTCTCGGAGCTGCGCGTGCATCTCGGGGCGCACAAGACCGCCAGCACCCACTTGCAGATGACGCTTTACGACGCGCGGGACGCCTTGCTGGCGCAGGGGATCGACGCGATCCCGCAGCGCGACCTGCGCCGCGCGGTCGGGCCGCTGATGGACCCGCGAAAGCCCGGGGGACGGCGCATGGGACGGGCGCTGGGGGCGGCCTGTCTTGGCGCCCTCGCCCCCGCCCGCCGCGGCCCGGGCCGCCTGGTGCTGACCGAGGAGAACCTGATCGGCACCAGCCAGTGGCCGCTGCGCCGCCCGCCCTACTGGACCGCGCCGTTCTTCCTGCGCCCGGTCCGCGCCCTCTCGCGCATCGCCGCGCAGGGTGGCGGGGAAACGCACCTCTTCCTCGCCATCCGCAGCTTCGACGAGATGCTCCCCGCGGCCTATGCCCAGCGCCTGCGCCTGCGCCCCTGGCCCGAGAGTTTCGAGGCCGTGGCCGCCCGCGCCCTCGCCCGCCCGCCAAGCTGGCTGCCGCTGGTGCGGCTGATCCGGCTCACCCTGCCGCGGGCGACGCTGAGCATCTGGCGGCACGACGATTACCGCGCCAATTCCCACGCGATCCGCGAGGCGATCTGCGGCGCCCCCCTGCCCCGCCTGCCGGAACCCGAGAACCCGTTCGGCACCCGCACCCCCTCGGCCGAGGCCGTGGCCTGGGCGGAAGCCCTGCCGAAGGACCTCGACCTCTATGGCCGCAAGGTGCAGACGGGCGAGCGCTTCCGAGCCTCGGTCGAGGCCGGGGAGCCGCGCTGGGACCCGTTCAGCGCCGACCAGAAGGCCCGCCTGCGGGCCCGCTTCGACGCCGACGTGGCGGCGATCGAGGGCAAGGGGCTGGCGCGGCTCCTGCGGTTCAACGGCGGGGCGGCGTCGTAATTCACCCAGGAACACGGTATGGTTTCACATCGACTCAAATAGTTATTCGGTGAAATCATGAAGTTCTTTGAATATACCGCCGCGATCTTCAGCGGAATTCTTGTCGCCACCCCCGCGTCCGCCATCACCTTCACCATCGCGCGCAGCGACGGCGACAGCACGGCGGTGATGTCCGAACCCGCGCCGCTGGAATTCACCCTCGACATGACCGGGGCCGACACCGGGCCGAGCGAGGCCTACCTGTTCGTGACCCGCATCGCCCAGGTGGACCAGGTGGTGAGCTTCCACGCGCGCTACGAGACGCTGGACAGCGGCGGGCCGGTCTATGACCCGTTCGGCTACATCATCGACGGAAACTTCAACCAGCTGTCCAGCGAGTGGGCCGACGACGTGCAGGTCTTCAACCGCAGCTTCGCGGTGAGCGCGGGCGCGGAATGGGGGTTCTTCATCGTCGCGGTGGGGACGGGATGGGGGCCGGGCACGGCGCTGGTGACCGGCTCGGTCGACCGGGCGGCCGAACCCGTCGACACCCCCGCGCCCGCCGCGGCGCTGCTGCTGGCGGGCGCGCTCGGGGCGCTCGGCCTCGGCGCGCGGCGCCGGGCCTGACGGGGCGGGACGCCGACGCGCCCCGCCCCGCCCCGCTCAACGCTTGCGCGTCATCGCCCAGGTGGCGAAGCCGACCGCGATGCCGACGCAGCCGATCATGATCGTCGCCAGCGCGTTGATCTCGGGCGTCACGCCGAGCCGCACCTTCGAGAACACCACCATCGGCAGCGTGCTCGCCCCCGGGCCGGACACGAAGCTCGCGATCACCAGGTCGTCCAGCGACAGGGTGAAGGCCAGCAGCCAGCCCGAGACCAGCGCCGGCATCAGCGCCGGGAGCGTGACGTCGAAGAACACGAAGGGCTGGCGGGCGCCGAGATCCATCGCCGCTTCCTCGACCGAGCGGTCCATGTCCGACAGCCGCGCCTGGATGACGACGGCCACGAAGGCCATGCAGAAGGTCGAATGCGCGATCACCACCGTCAGCACGCCCCGTTCCGCCGGCCAGCCCAGGATGCTCTCCATCGAGATGAAGAGAAGCAGCAGCGACAGCCCCGTCACCACCTCGGGCATCACGATCGGCGCGGTGGCCATCCCGGCCAGCAGCAGCCGCCCGCGGAACCGCCCGAAGCGGGACATCGCATAGCCGATCAGCGTGCCGAACACCGTGCCGATGGTGGCCGAGAAGGTGGCGACCTGGAGCGACACGAAGGCCGCCTCCAGGATCTGCTCGTTGCGCAGCAGCTCGCCATACCATTGCACCGACCAGCCGCCCCAGACCGAGGCCAGCTTGGAGGCGTTGAACGAGTAGATCACCATCACCACGATGGGCAGGTACAGCAGGGCGAACCCCACCGCCGCCAGCGCCGGAAGCGTCCAGCCGCGTTTCATCCCTTCACCCCCAGCGCGTTGCGCATCAGCATGATCGGCGCGACCAGCAGCGCCAGCATCGCCACCGCCACCGCCGAGGCGACCGGCCAGTCGCGGTTGTTGAAGAACTCGGTCCACAGCACCTTGCCGATCATCAGCTGGTCCGGGCCGCCCAGCAGCGCGGGGATCACGAACTCGCCCACGGCGGGGATGAAGACCAGAAGGCTCCCGGCCAGGATCCCCGGCAACGAGATCGGCAGCGTCACGCTCAGGAACGCGCGCAGCGGCGTCGCGCCGAGGTCATGCGCGGCCTCGAGCAGCGCCGGGTCCTGCTTCTCCAGCGTGGAATACAGCGGCAGCACCATCAGCGGCAGGTAGCCGGTGACGATCCCCGCCTGCACCGCGAACTGGGTCTGCAGCATGGTGATCGGCTCGATCCCGAACCAGCCGAGGAAGCCGTTGATGAACCCCGTCGGCGCCATCAGCCCGATCAGCGCGTACATGCGCAGAAGGAAGCTGGTCCAGAACGGCAGCACCACGAGCATCAGCAGCAGCGGGCGGCGCTCCGGCCTTGCGCGGGCGATGAACAGCGCCATCGGGTAGGCGACCACGAGGCAGGTCAGCGTCGAGGTCGCCGCGGTCCAGATCGAGTTCAGGTACGCATCGACGTAGAGGGCGTCCTCGGTCAGGAAGATGTAGTTGTAGAAGTTGAGCGTGAGGGTGAGCATCCCGTCCGCCCACTCCCAGATCTCGGTATAGGGCGGGCGGGCGATGGCGGGTTCGGACAGCGACACCCGCAGCACCACCAGGAAGGGCGCGAGGAAGAAGAGGCCGAGCCAGGCCATCGGCAGGCCCGAGACCACGGCCATGCCCCGCCGCCCGAGCCAGCCCGAGAACCAGCGCCGCGCGCGGCCCAGCCGCTCGGCCAGCGCGGCGTCGCGGTCGAAGGGCGCGGGGGCGGGGGCCGGGGCGGGGGTCGGGGCCGAAGAGGGGGCGGGATCGCCTGCGCCGCTCATGACGTCAGCGCCACGCCCGCCTCGGCGGGCCACCAGACATAGACCTCGTCCTCCCAGGTCAGGGCGTCGGCGTCGCGGCGGTCGAGATTGGCGCGGGTGGCCGAAACGGTGGCGCCGGAGGGCAGCCGCGCGCGGAACCGCGTCAGCCCGCCCATGTAGGCGACATCCTCGACCACCGCCTTCGCCATGCCCCCCAGGGGCCCGGCCCCGACCGCGTCGGGATGCTCGGACGGGTGGCGGCGGGTGATGCGCAGCTTCTCGGGGCGCACGGCGACCCACATGGTCTGGCCCATCTGGCACGAGAGGCCGTGATGGATGAACACCTCGTCCCCCAGCATGGCGGAGGACAGCTTCACGTGGTCCGCCTCGTCCTCGACCACCTCGCCCTCGATCATGTTCGCGGCGCCGATGAAATTGGCGATGAAGCGGTTGCGCGGGTACTCGTAGATGTCCCGCGGGCGGTCCACCTGCACCAGGCGGCCCTGGTCCATCACCCCGATCCGGTCGGCGAGGGTCATCGCCTCTTCCTGGTCATGGGTGACGACGATGAAGGTGGTCCCCAGCCGCTCCTGGATGTCCATCAGCTCGAACTGGGTCTCCTCGCGCAGCTTCTTGTCGAGCGCGGAGAGCGGCTCGTCCAGCAGGAGCGCCTTGGGGTTCTTGATCAGCGCGCGCGCAAGCGCCACGCGCTGGCGCTGGCCGCCCGACAGCTGGGCGGGGCGGCGGCCTGCGTATTGCGACAGCTTCACGAGGTCGAGCATCGCGGCGGTGCGCGCGGCCCGCTCTGCCTTCGGGACCCCCTCCTGCTTCAGGCCATAGGCGACGTTCTTCTCGACGCTCATGTGCGGGAACAGGGCGTAGGACTGGAACATCATGTTCACCGGCCGCGCCCAGGGCGCGACCCCGGCCATGTCCTGGCCGTCGATCTCGATGGTTCCCGAATCCTGCGTCTCGAACCCCGCCAGCATCCGCAGCAGGGTGGACTTGCCGGACCCGGAGCCGCCGAGCAGGCAGAAGATCTCGCCCTCGCGCACCGACAGGGACACGTCGTCCACGGCGCGGTGGCCGTCGAAGGTCTTCACGAGGCGCGAGATGCGGATGAATTCGCGGGCGCCCTCGCCCGGCGCGGGGGCCGGGCGAGGGGCGGCGGCGACCGCGGCGGGCGCGGCGGGCGCGGCGGCCGCCGCGGGGTCGGACGCTTGGGTCATGCGTGGATCAGCGGCCGGTCTTCACGGCGGTCCAGGCGCGGTTGATGGTGCGCGAGGTGCGCGCGTCATACACCTTGGCGGTCCAGAGCCGGTTCAGCACCTCGTCCGACGGGTAGATGCCGGGGTTGGAGGTGACCTCGGCGTCGATCAGCGGGGTCGAGGCCTTGTTGGCGTTCGCGTACCAGACGTAGTTGGTGATGTCGGCGGCGATCTGCTCGTCCATGATGAAGTTGATGAACTTCAGCGCCGCCTCGGGGTTCTTCGCATCGGCGGGGATCGCCATCATGTCGAACCACATCAGCGCGCCCTCGTTGGGGATCACGTAGGCGATGTCGACGCCGTTCTCCGCCTCGGCCGCGCGGGCCTGGGCCTGGAACACATCGCCCGACCAGCCGACCGAGACGCAGATGTCGCCATTCGCCAGGTCGTTGATGTACTGGGACGAATGGAAGTAGCGCACGTGGGGCTGGATGGTCTTGAGCAGCTCGGCGCCCGCCTCGATATCCGCCTTCTCGGTGGAGCGCGGGTCGAGCCCGAGATAGTTCATCGCCGCGGCCAGGATCTCGGTCGGCGCGTCGAGCAGGGAGATCCCGCAGCCCGCCAGCTTCTCGGCATTGGCCGGATCGAAGACCAGCGACCAGCTGTTCGTCGGCGCGTCCTCGCCCAGCGCTTCGGTCACCTTGGCCACGTTGTAGCCGATGCCGGTGGTGCCCCACATGTAGACGATGGCGTGGTCGTTGTTCTCGTCGAACGCGGCCGCGCGCTCCATCACCACCGGGTTCATGTTGGCGAGGTTGGGCAGCTGGGACTTGTCGAGCTTCTGGAACACGCCCGCGGCGATCTGGCGGGTGAGGAAGTCGGCGGTGGGCACGACGACGTCATAGCCCGAGGCGCCGGCCATCAGCTTGGTCTCCAGCACCTCGTTGGAATCGAACACGTCATAGGTCACGTCGATGCCGGTCGCCGCCTTGAACTTGGCGATCGTGTCCTCGGCGATGTAGTCGGACCAGTTGAAGATGTGCAACTCCTCGGCGGCCGCGGGGGTGGCGGCGGCGAGGGCGGCGAGCGCGGCGAAAGTGGCGCGGGTGCTCATTGGGGGGTCGTCCTTCCTGTCGGACCCGGGGGGCGTCTTCGTCCCCCCGGCATGGGGTCGGTCCGGCGGCGGGGACTCGGCCCGCGCCGCCGTTCAGGAAAACCTTAGTCAGAGGAAAATCGCGCCGACAAGCGCGATTTCGCGGGCGCCGCATAGTTTACCCGGCGTTTCCACGGCGCGAGCGCGCCGGGACCCTTTGGGCCCCGGCCCGCCCCCGGGATCGGCCCCGGGCCCGGGCCGCCGTCACTCGCCCCGGTAGCCCTCGAGCCGCCACATCACCCAGGGGAAGACCGAGTCGCCATGGGTCGCGATCTCGCCCTCGCCCACCATCAGCGCGTCGTCGAAATCGGCCGCGACCGCCTCGCCCAGCTCCGCGCTCTGGGTGATGTAGACGAACACCCGCTCATCCCCGGGCTTCAGCTTCACCGTCAGGTCGTAGTGGTTGTCGATGCGCCCGTCCATGTCGAGGAAGGCGACGTCGCCGAGCCGCAGATCGCCCATGTACATGCAGTCCGAGAGGCGCCGGCGGTTGTCCATCAGCAGCGCGTCCGCGCCCTCGGTCTCGAGCGCGCCGAGGGCGATCTCGCACAGCTCCGCCCCGCCGCGCATCTTCTTGTAGGGGTCGAAGGTCCGCGGCAGGTCCTGGCCCGCGACGCCGTAGAGCACCGCCATGACGACGAGGAACACGGCCGAGACCGCCCCGGCCCAGACCTGCACCAGCCGCGCCCAGCGCCAGCGGTCGGCCGAGAGCACGTGGGCGGCGAGGACCGAGCCCGACACGAAGGCGGGCGCGGCCCAGTTGGGGTTGGCCCCTTCGCGCAGCGCCTGGATGGCGATGGCCAGCAGCAGCGGCGCGGTGAACCAGCCGAGGAAGGCCATCCCCGGCGCCGAGCGCCAGGCCCGTTTCCACGCCATCAGCCCCAGCCCCGCGAAGATCGCCGCCGCCGCCGCCGGGCCGATCACCCCGAACTGGGCGCCGATGAACTCGGCCAGCTTCTCGGGGCGCAACGAGGCCCCGCCGCCGCCGCCGAAATCGGCGTTGTCGCCGAGATGCGCGACCGTCACGAACCCGTTCATCGCGTTCCAGACCAGGTTCGGCGACAGCGCCAGCACCGTGGTCAGCGCCATCAGCGCGACGCCCGCCCGGGCCCGCTCGGGGCCCGGCTCGGCCGAGAAGCGCAGGTGGCCGAGGATCCCGATCAGCGCGACGCCCGCGGTGTATTTCGCCATCATGCCAAGGCCGATCCCCAGCCCCGCCAGCGCCCACCACAGCGGGCGCAGCGGCGCCGGCTGCGGCTTGCGCCGCCCGATCCGCACCGGCTCGATCGCGCGCAGGTAGGCGTAGATGCCGATCGCCCAGCCGATCATCATCGGCGGGTCGGTGGTCATCAGCATCGAGGACAGCACCACCCCCGGCCCGGCGGTGTAGAACATCGCCGCCCAGAACCCGGTGCGCCGGTCGAACAGCCGCGCGCCGATGGCCAGGATCAGCGCGCCGATGGCGAGGTGGCAGAAGGGCGCGAAGAACCGCACCCCGAAGGCGGTGTCGCCGAAGATCTCGGTCGACAGCCGGATCATCCAGGCCGCGAGCGGCGGCTTGGAGAAATAGCCGAAGTCGAAATTGGTCCCGTAGACCCAGTACTGCGCCTCGTCGAAATGGATCGGGATCAGCGGCAGCGCGTTGACCGCCACCCGCGCCGCGCAGACGGCGAGGAGGATCAGCAGCGCCCAGCGGCTCCATTTCGGATCGTCGGGCTTGGGGAGCTTCGCCCGGCCCTTGCCGCCGCCCTTGCGGGCGGGGGTCCTGCGCTTCTTCGGGGCGGCGGGGGCCGCGGCGCCCTGCCCGGCCTCCCCGTCCGCACCGTTCCCCTCGGCGCGGGGCGCGGGGGCGTTGGGGTCGACGTCGAACAGATCGTCGATCACCGCGTCGGCATCGTCCGGGTCGCGCATCACCGGCATCTCCAGCGGCAGTTCGGGCTCCCGCGGCGATGCCGTCTGCGCGCCGTTGTCCCCTGCCCGTCGCCTGCCGCCTGCCATGACCATCCGCTCCGCCGTTCCGACCGCGCGCGCCGCGCATCGGCGGCGGCGCTCCTCCGCGTTCTCGCCCAAAGGCGGCCCCGGCGCAACGGCGCGGGCCGACCGGGACCACACGCCGCGCAATCGCCCCCAAGATGAACGCTGGACAACAAGGCGTTCAATTTGGGATAATGACCCCGGCAAGGGGGAGCCGGGACCGCAGAAGCGGGAGCAGAAGCGGGCCCCGGGCGCAGGAGACGCGGCATGGAATACGGGCTGAACCACCTCTTCATCCACGGCGCCTACCACACGATGCGGTGGGGGGGCGTGGCGGCGGCGGTCTACCTCGCCATCCGCTGCGTCGAGGGGCTGGTCACCGGCGCCTCGTCGATGGAACTCCTGCTGACCGCCGCGGCGGGGCTGACGGCGGTCGCCATCTGGTACGCCGTGGGGCGGCTGAAGGACGACGTGCTGCGCGACTGACGCGGCGCGGGCGCGCGGGTCGGAGGGGAAGCCTTCCCGCGCGCGGCGGGGGCGCCGGGGAGGGGACATCTTCCGGCGCCCCCGTCCCAGGAGTCGCGGCCGGTTCCGGCGCGCGCCCCCTCTCGAAAAGGACATTTCTTTTCCGGGTTTTCTCCCGCTATCGTTGCGTCCCGACGTTCATGGGAGGACCGAGAGATGACCTTCGCCCCGACCCGCCGCGACCTTCTGCGGCTCGCCGCCATGGCCCCGGCCCTGGCGCTGCCGACCCCGTTCCGCGCCGCCGCCGCGGCCGCCGCGCAGAATGACGGCTGGTTCCGCTTCACCCTCGGGGACGCCGAGATCACCATCTGCTCGGACGGCAACCTGGTCACCCCCGCCTCCACCCTCGGGGTCAACGCCGACCCGGCCGAGGTCGAGGCCTTCCTGCGCGCCCACCGCCTGCCGACCGACATCAACTACGCCCATACCAACCACGTCATCGTGCGCATGGGCGACAAGGTCACCCTCGTGGATGTCGGATCGGGCGTGAAGTTCCAGGCCTCGGCCGGCAGGCTGCTGGCGAACATGGAAGCGGCGGGCTTCGGCCCCGGCGACATCTCGGACGTGGCGCTGACCCATGCCCACCCGGACCATGTCTGGGGCGCCTTCGACGATTTCGACGAGCCGCTGATCCCCGACACCGCGCACCATATCGGCGCGGCCGAGCATGGCTGGTGGATGGACGACACCCTGCTGTCGCGCCTGCCCGAGGAGATGCACGGCTTCGTCGCCGGGGCGCAGAACACGCTCGGGCCGCTCGGCGATCTCGACCTGCTGCAGATGACCGCGAACGAGGCCGAGATCTCGCCCGGCGTGCAGATGATCGACACCCCCGGCCACACCATGGGCCACATGTCGGTCATCGTCGAAAGCGCGGGCCGCAAGATGCTGGTCACGGGCGACGCGCTGAACCACGGCTATGTCAGCTTCGAGCATCCCGAGTGGCATTTCGGCTTCGACACCGACCGCGAGCTGGCGGTGCAGAGCCGCCTCGCGCTCCTCAACCGCGCGGCGGACGAGGAGATGGTGGTGGTCGGCTATCACTTCCCCTTCCCCGGCGTCGGCCACGTGGTGCGCGACGGCGGGAAGTTCCGCTTCCTCCCCGCCCTGTGGCGCTGGAGCGAGTAACAAGCGCGCGACTTGCAGGGGGGGCATACCGGCCTTCCCTTGCATGCCGCGGTGCAGCGCCTAGATAACCCTTCAAGACGAACGGCGCCGCGCCCCGGCGCGCCGCCGCCCCCTCCGGGCCGAATCGCCCGGAGAACCTGCGAACCCCTTGCGCTCGCAACGTAAAGGTTACCGCCCGACCTTCCTCGCACGCCTTCGTCGAAGCGCGTGAAAAAGGGCGCTTGCAGTCGCGCACCCCGCTTTCCCCGGCAACTGATGCCGCGACGCAACATTTTCCTGAATGTTTCACTCAGCTTTGCCGCGGCGCATTGAGGCCGCCATGGAATCGGGAAACAAAAGGGGCGTTGCGCAGGACCTCCCTCCTGCGCGTGAACACTCCAGTTCCCTCCCATGGAGCAAGACGAATGAACCGCACCTCCCTTCTGGCCGCGTCCCCCCTCGCGCTCGCCATCGCCCTCGGCGCCGGCGCCGCGCAGGCCGCCGAACCGCTCACCGCCCAGGTCAGCGGCTTCATGTTCGGCGGCGTCGCCTGGGTCGACACCGCCACCACCGACGGCGACTTCTCGGTGATCCGCGACGGTGAAATCCACTTCACCTTCCGCGGCGTGTCCGACAACGGCCTGACCTTCGACGGCCGCGTCGAGCTCGAGGCCTTCACCGACACCGACGACCAGATCGACGAGAACTGGGTCCGCGTCTCCGGCCCGTTCGGCGCCGTGATGATCGGCGGCAACGACACCGCCAAGACCGAGCTCGCGGTCGGCGTGCTCTACGCCCCGGGCGACAAGGTCGGCTACTATGACGACGACGCCAACCAGGGCCTGACCGGCGGCATCGACGGCTCGGGCGACCAGGTCGGCATCCACTACTACACCCCGTCCTTCGCCGGCTTCTCGGCGGGCGTCTCCTACCTGCCCTCCGTCGACTCCGACGGCCCCAACGACACCAACACCGCCGTCTTCGCCGACGGCGAGAACGTGTTCTCGGTCGGCCTCGTCTACGAGTACGAGTTCACCGGCGCCGGCATCTCCCTCGCCCTGGGCGCGGGCTACGAGGATGTCGACACCCCCACGGGCGACATGGAAAGCTGGAACGTCGGCGGCACGATCTCCGGCTCGGGCATCACCCTGGCGGCCTACTGGGAAGAGAACTTCGACGAGACCAACGACTGGAACCTGGGCCTGGCCTACGAGACCGGCCCCTGGACCTTCGCGGGCGGCTTCGGCCACTCCGAGGCGGCCGGCGCGGCCGATGTCGACACCTTCGCCGGCTGGGCGTCCTACGCCGTGGCCCCGGGCGTCTCGTTCTCGGCCGGCGCCGCGCACGCCTCGGACGACAACGACGACGCCATGATCGCCGCCACCTGGGTCAGCCTGAACTTCTGATCCGGCGCGTCAGCGACGACATTCGAACCGGCGGCGGGGGATGCCCCGCCGCCGGTTTTCCCTTGCGCCCCCGTCGCCTTCGCCCCGCCCCCCCCTCAGCCGCCCGAGGCGAGCAGCACCGGGCGCGGGCCGAACAGCCTCTCCTCCCGGAACATGAGCGCGGCGAGGGCGAGCGCCGTGCCCTTGCCCGGGGCGGGCGCGTCGGGATCGGGTTCGGCCAGGAAAACCTCGGCCGCCGCCAGCTCCGCGCCCGAGAGGTCGGTGAAGGCGTTCATCCCGGCCGAGAGCAGCATGAAGGCCGCCGGCGCCTCGGGCGTCACCGCGGCGCGCAGCGGCCAGGGCGCATCCGCGCCCGGCGGGGTTGCGTCCGGCGCCGCGGCGGTCAGCGTCGCGCGCAGCGACGGCCCCGCCTGCAGCGCCGCCGCGGTCAGCAGCGCGGCCGAGCCAGCCCCGCGCAGCCCCAGCGCCAGCCCCGCGCAGAGCGCGCCGGAACAGGCGGGCGCGACGATTCCCGACAGCTCCGGCCATTCCCCGAGGCATTCCAGCGCCGCCCCCGCGCTCCCCGCGATGGCGGCCGGAGAGGCCGGGTCGAGCAGCCGCAGCCCCTCGACCCGCGCCAGCCGCGCCGCCTCCTCCCGCGCCGCGGCCAGCGTCGCGCCGTGGCGGCGGATCCCGGCGCCCGGCGCGTCCGGGGCGGGCGCGCCCTCGGGCAGCACCAGCACGGCCCGCACCTGCAGCCGCGCCGCCATCGCCGCGACCGCCTCCGCGAAGGGCCCGGCCGAGGCGCAGACCAGGTCCTGGCTCTGCGCCCCCGGCGAGGCGCAGAGCGCGGCGTTCGCCGCCCCGCGGAACATCGCGCCGCCGGGGGCCAGGTCCTCGCGCTTCACCCGCACCTCGCGGCCCAGCCGCTCCGACAGGCGCGGCCAGGGGCGCAGGGGCGTGCCGCCCGCAATCCCGCGCAGGCGGTCGAGGGACGCGGCGGCGTCGGGCGCGGTCGGGGGGGCGAACCCTGTCATCGGCGGCTCCTGTCGGCGGATCGGCGCGCAGCCTAGCCCGCGAAGCGCGCGCGCAGAAGCCAGCCGGGGGAGGGTCCGTCCGCTCAGGGGGGGACAAGCCCCCCGTTCGCGCCCGGAAGCGGCGCATCGCGCCGCTGCGCCCGGCCCGGGACGACGCGCATCGGGGGCGGCGGGGCGCGAGGCGGGGAGAGGCCCGGAAGGGCCGGGCGGGCGGGCGGCCGGCAAGCGCAGCGCAGCCGCCGACCCGCGCGCCTCCCCCGCCGCGATGCGCGCACGGCCCCCGCACGCGCGCTCCCCCGAACGCAAACCGCCCCCGCGCCGTCATCCGGCGCGGGGGCGGTGCATCTCCCGCCAGGCGGCGCTCAGGCCGCGCGGCGCATCACTGGCCCATCACTCACGGGCCCATCCCTCGCGGGCCCATCCCTCACGGGCACAGGCGCGCCTTGGCCGCCTCGTACTCGCTGCGCAGACGGCCCACCAGCTCCGCCGCCGGAACCACCGACTTCACCGTGTCGATGCCCTGGCCGCAGCCCCAGATGTCCTTCCACGCCTTCGCGTCCTGGTTCCCGCCCGAGGCGAAGTTCATCTTCGACGGATCCGATTCCGGCAGGTTGTCCGGGTCCAGCCCCGCCGCCTCGATCGAGGAGCGCAGGTAGTTGCCATGCACGCCGGTGAAGAGGTTCGAGTACACGATGTCCTCGGCCCCGCTGTCGACGATCGACTGCTTGTACTGATCCGTCGCCCGCGCCTCGTCCGTCGCGATGAAGGGCGAGCCGATATAGGCCATGTCCGCCCCCATCGCCTGCGCCGCCAGCACCGCGCCGCCATGCGAAATCGAGCCCGACAGCAGCAGCGGCCCGTCGAACCACTCGCGAATCTCGTTGACCAGCGCGAAGGGCGACAGCTGGCCGGCATGGCCGCCCGCGCCCCAGGCCACGGCGATCAGGCCGTCCGCGCCCTTCTCGATCGCCTTCTTGGCGAACTTGTTGTTGATCACGTCGTGCAGAACGATGCCGCCATAGGAATGGATGGCGTCGTTGACCTCTTTCTGCGCGCCGAGCGAGGTGATCACCACCGGCACCTTGTACTTCACGCAGGCTTCCACGTCGTGCATCAGCCGGTTGTTCGACCGGTGCACGATCTGGTTCACCGCGAAGGGCGCCGCCGGATTGTCCGGGTTCGCCTGGTTGTAGGCGTCGAGCTCGGTGGTGATCTTCTCCAGCCACTCGTGCAGCTGCGCCTCGGGGCGCGCGTTCAGCGCCGGGAAGCTGCCGACCACCCCCGCCTTGCACTGCGCGATCACGAGATCGGGGTTCGAGATGATGAACAGCGGCGAGCCCACCACGGGCAGCGACATGTCGGCGAGGATCTTGGGCAGAGCCATCGAGCGTTCTCCCTGAAACATTGCTTTAGGCCGCACTCAACCACCGCGGGGGGCCGAGCGCAAGCGGAACTTGACGGTGTAAAGCCGGGGACGTCCCGCCCCCGGCCCCATGGATCGACCGGCGCCCCCGGCGGGGCGCGGCGCGGCTCAGGCGCCCGGCGCGATGAACACCTTGCCGCCGCCCTTGCCCCAGGCCTCGGCGAAGCCGCCCACGGCCTCGTCAAGCGACAGGCGCGCGGCCTCGTCGATGCCCCAGGCGCCGGAGGCGAAACGCTGCAGCGCCTCGCCCACAACCGCCATGCGCCGGTCGGCCGGGGCCTCCTTCAGCCACTTGGACAGCCAGAAGCCGCCGATGGTCTTGCCGGTGAAGATGAACTGGCCCATCTGCGTCAGCGCCGGCGGCTCGGTCGCGATCTTGCCGTAGCTGATCCACTGGGTGTGGTTGGGCATGGCGAAGAACATGTCGGCGGTGACCTGGTCACCCACGGCGTCGAGCAGCACCCGCGGCTTCAGCTCCTTGCACGCGGCGGCGAACTTGGCCTGGAACTCCGGGTCCTCGGTGGCCAGCGCGACGCGCGCGCCCAGCGCCGCCACCTGGTCGGCCACGGCCTGGCGGCGCACCACGGCGATCATCGGCACGTCATGGTCCTTCGACAGCCCCGCCAGCAGCTTGCCGAGCTGCGAGCCCGCCGCCGTCGCCACGAAGGCGCAGCCCTGCTGGCGCGGAATGTCGAACATCGCCAGCGCCGTCAGCGGGTTGACGATCAGGGCCGAGCCGTCCTCGTCCCGCACCCCGTCGATCAGGGGGATGCACATCGCCCCGTCGGTCAGCGCGTATTCAGCCCAGGTCCCCGAAGCGGTGGCGACGAAGGCCACCCGCTTGCCCACCAGCCCCTCGGCGCCCTCGCCCGCGGCGACCACCTCGCCGCAGGCCTCGAACCCCGCCGGGCTCCCCTTGCGGCGCGGCTGGCCGTATTCGCCCTTCAGGAAATGCACGTCCGACGGGTTCACCGGCGACAGCGCCACGCGCACCAGCGCCTGGCCCGGGCCGGGGGTCGGGACCGGGACCTCGCCCAGCTCCATCCATTCGCCGGCATCGGCCAGCTCCAGGCCGGTCGAGGTGTCGGCATAGCCGTCATGGCGCTGGATCAGCGCCTTCATCGTGGCAGGCAGGGTCATGCTCTCTCCCATTCTTTCCGGGGGCCGGTCAGGCCAGCCCCTCGATCAATGCGGGCAGCGCGTCGATGCGGTCCAGCGCGCGGTAGCGCGGGCGCCCCACCGGCTCCGGCGCCATCTCGTGCGCCCAGGTGACGTGATAGGGGATGTGCACCCCCCAGGCCCCGGCCTCGAGCGCGGGGATCACGTCGGATTTCAGCGAATTCCCGGTCATCAGCGCGGATTCGGGACCGACGCCGTGGCGGGCGAAGGCGGACAGGTAGGTGGCGGCGGTCTTCTCGGACACGATCTCCACCGCGTCGAACAGGTCGCCGAGGCCGGACTGCGCCAGCTTGCGCTCCTGGTCGAACAGGTCGCCCTTGGTGATCAGGATCATCTCGTGATCCGGGGCCAGCGCCGCCAGCGCCTCGGCCGCGCCGGGCAGGCAGTCGACGGGATGGGTCAGCATCTCGCGCCCGTAATCGAGGATCTCGCGCACCGCCGCCGGGGGCAGGTCGTCGCCGCAGACGGCATGGGCGGTCTCGATCATCGACAGGGTGAAGCCCTTCACCCCGTAGCCGTAGAACGCCAGGTTGCGCCGCTCGGCCTCGACCAGCCGCGCGACCACGTCCTCCTCCCCGGCATGGTCGCCGAGCAGCGCCGTGAACCGCGACTGGGTCACGCGGAAGATGCTCTCGTTGTGCCAGAGCGTGTCGTCGGCGTCGAAGCCAAGCGCCTTGATCGCCATCATCTCCCCCGATCCGGCCTGTTGCGGCGGGCAGAGTTTCAGGCGCGGCGGGACGGCGCAAGGGCGACGTGGGGGGAGGTGGATACTTTTTTGAAATAGCGTTTCGCAAGGGCCGGACGGGCGCGAAAAAGGGGCGGCCCCGCGCGGGACCGCCCCTGTTTCTGCGCGCGATTCGGCGCGGCTCAGGCCTTGCGGCGGCCGACCAGGCCCAGCGCGCCGAGGCCGAGCAGGGCGAAGCCCGCGGCGCCCGGCAGCGGGGTGTCCACCACCTGGAAGGCGATGTCGGCGAGGAAGATGCCCCCGGTCGTCGCGATCGACGGGTACACCCCCTCGAACCCGTTGAAGAAGGTGCCTTCGAAGGTCAGCAGCGAATTCACGCTGTAGCCGCCATCCGCCACGTAGGAGGCGTTGTTGGAGCCCGCGTTGAACGAGACGACATAGCTGTCGCCCTCGGTCAGCAGCGCGGGGCTGGCGACCTCTCCCCAGATCCAGCCGGTAGCCGTCGCGGTCGCGGTCACGGTGGTGATCAGCGACTGGGTGGACGCATCCCACAGGTTCATGAACCCGGTGGCGGGGGTGGAGGCGAAGAAGCCCAGCTCGGTCACCAGCAGGTCGGCATTGGCGGTGAAGCGCCAGCCGTACTCGTCGGAATCGGTGCCCGCGCCATCGGCGGCGACTTCGCCGAGGCCGGTCTGGGTCATGGAGATGGCGGAAGCGGCGCCCGGAAGGGCGAGGGCGGCCAGCATGGCGGCCGCGGAAACGGTGAAGCGCAAGACGCGAAATCCTTGATTCTGACGCCCGCGCAACCGGCGCAGGCGGGACGCATACGAAAACGATGAACGCACGCCCCCATGGGGAGGGGAGACGTACACATGTCTTAAACCGGTTTTAGGCTGAACCAGTAGTGAAAGTTTGCGCCCCGCGTCGAAAGCCCCGCCGGGTGGATGCATGCAGGGCCCGCGCGCCCCTGCCCCACCATGGCCAGACGCCCGGAAAGGCCGCGAAAACCCTTCTCCACGCATGCAAAAGGGGCGGCCCAGGCGGGCCGCCCCTTCGCGCTGCGCCGGGAAGCGCTCAGCCCTTGCGGCGGCGCGCCGCGAAGCCCAGCGCGGCCATGCCGAGGACCGCCAGCGGCGCCGCGGCGGGCAGCGGCACGTCGGCGGACGGGGCGGCCTCGAAGCCGATATCGGCCGGGTAGGCGAAGCTGCCCTGCAGATTGGTCGGGAAGGCGTTGTTCACGCCCCAGCGCGCCTGAACGTAGCTCACCTCGGGCGCCGTCACCGGCGCGTTGAGGCCATACACGTGGTCGCCGTTGAGATAGGAGTAGGAGGCGACATGGCTGCTCCCCGCCGTCAGCGCGATGGGCGAGGACAGGGTCCCGTAGAACCACCCGGCGCCCGTCGCGGTCACGTCGACCGACCCGAGGACCGCCCCCCCGATGTCCCACAGCGTGACGGTGCGGGTGCGCGCGGCCTCGGAATAGAAGCCCATCTCGACGACCGAAAGGTCCTGGTTGGCGATGAATTCCCAGCCGAGCTGGTAGTTCAAGGCGTCGGGGCCGATGCTGCTCGGCGCGGCGCCGTCCAGGGCATAGGTGACGGCGCCGGCCTGCAACGGCGCGAAGGCGACCGTCGCGACGGCGGCGGCGGCGGAGAGCTTGACGAAGAAATTCATGGATCGCCCCGTGTTAAACGATGCCTGAACCCAGAACAGGCGCATCGAAATACGAAGACAAACCCGCGCCGCGTTGCGCGCTTGCAGCCTGAACGCAGGGCGTGCGCCATCTTTTCGCGCGCGGCGTGTGCAGCGGGCCGGGATGCCCCCCCCGCGCGTGCGGCCGGCCGCCCGAACGCAAGAAAGGGGCGGCTCCGCCGAGCCGCCCCTTTCCGCCATCCGCCGGGGCCTGAGTCGCCCGGCATGACGGCCATGCGCGCCGCCCGCGCGGCAAGAAAGCGGGCGGACGCGCGGCGCCCGGTCGGAGGAGGACGTTCCAACCGACGCCGGCGCGGAAGGCGCCCCCGAAGCGCCGCTCGGGAAAACGGCGCGTCGGCCCGGGGGCCTGGAGGGCGGGGGCGGCGGAACCCGGCCCGGCCCGCCTCTCCCATCCCCCCGGTCTTCCGCGTCTGCTGCGGGCGGCGACGGGGGCCGCCGCCCGATCCCTTTCCCCCGCGCGGGGCGGGGGCGCGGCGGCCCGCCTGGCGCGGGCCGCAAGGTCAGGCCAAGGGGGTCAGACCTTTTCCTGGGTGTACTTGCGCAGCTCCTTGCGGGCGACCTGGCGGCGGTGCACCGCGTCGGGGCCGTCGGCATGGCGCAGGGTGCGCAGGTGGGTCCAGCTTTTCGCCAGCGGGGTGTCCTGGGACATGCCCGCGCCGCCGAACATCTGCATCGCCTCGTCCGTCACCTTCAGCGCGACGCGCGGGGCGACGACCTTGATCTGCGAGATCCACGGCGCGGCCGCGCGCGGGTCGCCCTGGTCCATCATCCAGGCGGCCTTCAGGCACAGCAGGCGGGCCTGCTCGATCTCCATCCGGCACTCGGCGATGATGTCGTAGTTGGCGCCGAGCTGGGCGAGCTTCTTGCCGAAGGCCTCGCGCTCGAGCGACCGCTTGCACATCAGCTCCAGCGCCTTCTCGGCCTGGCCGATGGCGCGCATGCAGTGGTGGATGCGGCCCGGGCCAAGCCGCCCCTGGCTGATCTCGAAGCCGCGGCCCTCGCCCAGAAGCAGGTTCTCGGCCGGAACGCGCACGTTCTCGAACTTCAGGTGCAGGTGGCCATGGGGGGCGTCATCGTTGCCGAACACCTCCATCGCGCGCAGCTTGGTGACGCCGGGGGTGTCCGCGTCGACCAGGATCATCGAGTGCTGCTGGTGCCGCGGGCGGTTGGCGTCGGGGGTGTACACCATGGTGATGTAGACCTTGCAGCGCGGGTCGCCGGCGCCCGAGGACCACCATTTCTCGCCGTTCAGCACGTACTCGTCGCCGTCGCGCACGCAGGACATGCGCATGTTGGTGGCGTCCGAGGAGGCCACGCCCGGTTCGGTCATCAGGTAGGCCGAGCGGATCTCGCCGTTCAGCAGGGGCTTGAGCCACTTTTCCTTGTGCTCGTCGTTCCCGTAGCGCTCCAGCACTTCCATGTTGCCGGTGTCGGGGGCGGAGCAGTTGAAGGTCTCGGCCCCGAGATGCGCCTTGCCCATCTGCTCGGCGAGATAGGCGTATTCGACGGTCGACAGGCCGTAGCCGCGCTCGGAATCGGTCAGCCAGAAGTTCCAGAGACCCTGGTCCTTCGCCTTCTGCTTGAGCCCTTCCAGGATCTCGGTCTGGCGCGCGGTGTAGGACCAGCGGTCGCCCTCGGCGCCGATGAGGGACTCGAACTCCTCGGACGCGGGTTCGATGTCCTCCTTGATCATCTTCGTGACCTTCTCGAGGATCGGGCGCACCTTGTCGGTGACGCCGAGGCTCATCGGGCCGTTCGGCAGCTCTTCTGACATCAGTTTTCCTCCCAGTCTGCGCAGCCCAGCCCGCGCAGGGCGAAGGCGGCGATTTCATCGATTATTCTTGCCCGGTCCGCGTCGGTCTCGCCCGTGCGGGGGCGGTACCAGAACACGGGGCTGTTCATGCCGGACATCATCGCGCGCACGGTCAGGCGCGGGTCCGAGGCGGCGAAGACGCCCGCCGCCTGGCCTTCCTGCAGCACCCGCAGGAACAGCGCCTCGTGCCGGTCGCGCAGGGCGATGATGCCCAGCAGCGCCTCGCGCTGTTCGGGCGTCGCGGCGCCGCGCAGGTGCATGTCCACGCCCTGCAGGGCGCAGCGGTGGAAGGGCCGGTCCTCAAGGATCGAGGCGACATGGGCGCGGGCCATCCGGGCCATGCGCGCTTCCGGGGCGCCCTCGCCCTCGGCCGCCGCCACCTTGTCGTAGATCAGGTCGAGGCTGAGGCGCACGACGTCGAGGAACAGGTCCAGCTTGGAGCGCCAGTAGTGATAGACGCGCCCCTTGGTGGCCCCCATGGCGCGGGCCACGTCGTCGATGGACGTGGCGTTGAAGCTGCGCGCCATGAAGCAGTTGGCGGCGGCGTGCAGGATCTCGGTCCGCGGATCGGGGCGCGGGTCGGGCCGCGGATCGGGGCGCGCCGCATCCCCCTGCCCGGACGCGCCGGACGCGCCCGCCCGGGGGGCGGCGGCGTCGGTCTGCGGGGCGGGACGGGGGGCGGTCATGGCTGCGGCATCCGGTCTTGTGCGGTCGAGGGGAAGGCTACATACTACCCGGTAGGTTGGCAAGACTTGAATCGTCAGACGATCCGCAGCAAGCTGCCCGCCGCCTGCCGAACCGCCCCCGTCCGAAGGGGCGCGCGCGGCGGCGACACGGAATTCCGCCACGCGCCGCGCCATCCCCGGCGCGCCGGGGCGCCCAGGGAGGGAACAGGACCCATGAGCTATCTCGACGACATGTTCGGCGTGCACGGCAAGACCGCGCTGGTCACCGGCGGCGCCACCGGCATCGGGCGGATGATCGCCACCGGCCTCGCCCATGGCGGCGCCCGGGTGCTGATCGCGTCGCGCAAGGGCGAGGATTGCGCCCGCGTCGCGGACGAGATCAACGCGGAAGGCCCGGCGGGCAAGGTCGAGGGCTTCGGCGGCGACGTCGGCACGGCCGAGGGCGTGCAGGCGCTGGCGGCCGAGGTCGCGTCCCGCACCGACAAGCTCCACATCCTGTTCAACAACGCCGGCATCACCTGGGGCGCCGAGCTGGGCAAGTTCCCCCGCTTCGGCTTCGACAAGGTGATGAACGTCAACGTCGCGGGCCTGTTCGACCTGACCCAGGCGCTGATGCCGATCATGACCGAGACCGCGACGGATGAAGACCCTGCGCGGGTGATCAACCTCGGCTCCGTCATGGGCCACTGGCCGCTGGGCGACGGGGCCTATTCCTACTCCGCCTCCAAGGCCGCGGTGCACCACCTCACGAAGATCCTGGCGAAAGAGCTGGCCCCGCGCCGCTTCACCGTCAACGCCTTCGCGCCGGGGCCGTTCCAGTCGAACATGACCGCCTTCGCCACCGCCTCGGACGAGCAGGCCGCCGCGGTCGGCTCGGACGTCCCGCTCGGGCGCATCGGCATCCCGTCGGACATCCAGGGCGCGTCGCTGTTCCTGTGCTCGAAGGCCGGCGCCTACACCACCGGCTGCATCCTGCCGCTCGACGGCGGGCTCGGCGTCGTCACCGGCGGCAACCTGTTCGAGAAGGGCCTGCACTGATGGCCCTCACCCCCGGCGGCTTCGAGGATTACGATCCCCGCGCCCGGGACGTCCCCGCCTGGGCGCCGGAGGAATTCGGCGCCCATATCGGCGAGGAGATCGGCGTCTCGGACTGGATCGAGGTGACGCAGGAGGCGGTCGACGCCTTCGCCGTCTCCACCCATGACGTGAACTTCGTGCATGTGAACCCCGAGCGGACTCGGGCGGAGACCCCCCTGCCCGGGACCATCGCGCACGGGTTCTACACGCTCAGCCTGCTGTCGCAGTTCGGCTACCAGGTCATGCCCGCCGTCAAGGGCGCGACGCTGGGGCTGAATTACGGCGTCGACGCGGTGCGGATGATCACCCCCGTGCCGGTGGGGTCCCGCGTGCGCGGGCGCCTGGCGCTGGCGACCGCCGAGCGGCGAGGCGAGACCGGCTTCGTCGTCGGTTACGACGTGATCGTGGAGATCGAGGGGCAGGAGGTCGCGAATGGCGGCCGCCCGGCGCTGAAGGCGCGCTGGCTGACCCATGCGAGCCTCGGGGCCTGAGGGGGCCCCGGCGCACGCCAAGGAAACAGGGAGGAACAGGCATGTCCAACGCGGCGGCCACGCTCGATGAAGCGGTGCTCGGCCCCTATCTCGAAGCCCATGTCGCGGGCTTCAAGGGGCTGCAGGGCTATGAGAAATTTTCCGGCGGACAGTCCAACCCCACCTTCCGGCTGAAGGCCGAGAGCGGGGATTACGTGCTGCGCGCCAAGCCCCCGGGCAAGCTGCTGAAATCCGCCCACATGGTGGATCGGGAGTTCAGGGTGATGTCGGCGCTGGCCGGAACCGCCGTGCCGGTGCCGAAGATGCTGCACCTGTCGGAGGAGGGCGAGGACAGCCCGATCGGCCGCCAGTTCTACCTGATGGAGCATCTCGACGGCCGGGTGTTCTGGGACCCGCGGGTGCAGGAGCTGTCCCCCGAGGACCAGGCCGCGGTCTACGATTCGCTCAATGAAACGCTGGCCGCGCTGCACGACGTGGACATCAAGGCCGCGGGCCTTGAAGACTACGGCAAGCCCGGCAGCTATTTCGCCCGGCAGCTGAACCGCTGGACCAAGCAGTACCGCGCCTCGGAGACCGAGCCGATCCCCGAGATGGACCGGCTGATCGCCTGGCTCGAGAACAACGAGCCCGAGGATGACGGGCAGGTCAGCCTCGTCCACGGCGACTACCGCCTCGACAACGTGATGATGCACAAGACCGAGCCGCGGGCGCTCGCCGTGCTGGACTGGGAGCTGTCGACGCTCGGCCATCCCTATGCCGATCTCGGCTACCAGTGCATGAACTGGCGCCTGCCCTACTCCGCCTCGTTCCGCGGGCTGGGCGGGGTCCCGCGCGAGGGCACCGGCCTGCCGGTCGAGGAAGCCTATGTCGCGAAATACTGCGAGCGGCGCGGCATCGACGGCATCCCGAACTGGGCCTTCTACCTGGCCTTCAGCGTGTTCCGCTTCGCCGCCATCATACAGGGCGTCTACAAGCGCGCCCTGGACGGCAACGCGAGCCAGCCGGAGAAGGCGATGACCTATGGCAAGGCGGTGCCGCAGATGGCCCGCCTCGGCTGCGACCTTATCGACAAGGAGGCCTGAGGATGGGCGCGTATACGGGACTTGGCGTTCTTCTGACGGGCGCGACCGGGGGCTTCGGCGTCGCCGTGTCGAACATGCTGGCCGCGCAGGGCGCCAAGCTGCTGCTCACCGATCTCGACCAGGGCAAGCTCGACGACCTGGCGCGGGGGCTGGAGTGCGAGACGATCTGCATCGCGGGCGACGTCTGCGACCCGGCGCTGCACGAGCGGCTGGTGAAGACCGCCGAGGACGCCTGGGGCGGCGTCGATGTGGCCATCAACAATGCCGGGATCGCGCATCCGCACTGGCGGGTGCCGGACGTGGACAAGGACGTGGCCCGCAAGGTGATCGAGGTCGACCTGCTGGCCGTCCTCTGGGCCATGCAGGCGCAGATCCCCTCGATGGAGAAGCGGTACCGCGAGACGGGCAAACCCGCCGCCATCGTCAACCTCGCCTCGCTGGCGGGGATCGCGGGCGCGCCGCTGATCTCGGCCTATTCCGCCGCCAAGCACGGGGTGGTGGGGCTGACCCGCTCGGCCGCCGCCGAATACGCGCGGCGCGGGATCCGGGTGAACGCCATCTGCCCCGCCTTCGCCCGCACCGCCATGGTGCAGGCCGGGATCGACGCGAGCGTGGCCAATGACGGGCTGTCCCCCGAGCAGGCCGAGGCCCACGTGGTGCGCGGCGTGCCGATGCGCCGCCTCGGCACCCCCGAGGAGGTCGCGCAGGCGATCCTCTGGGCCGGGTCGCCCGAGAACGGCTTCATGACCGGCCAGGCCATCGCCATCGACGGCGGCGTGACCTCGGTCTGACGGCGCGCGCCGGCGCAGGCAAGGGGCGCGGCGGGCGGGGGCCTGCCGCGCCCTTGATGATTGATGAACACCCGGGATCGGCCTAGGGTTTCCCCGCATTTCCAGAGGGGGATTCCCATGACGTTCCTGCGCTCCGCCGCCGCCGCCGCGCTTCTCTGCGCCCTCGCGGCCCCGGCCACGGCCCTGACCTTCACCGACCGCGCCGCGTTCGAAGCCGCGGTGACCGGGACCGCCGACCTCGCGCCCGCCGCCACCGGCTTCGCGGCGAGCCAGGCCGTCGGCGGCGTGACCTTCAGCGTCCATACCGGCGCCACCTCGCTCGGCTTTTCCGAGAGCTTCAGCTCCCTGCTGACCAATGAGCTGGCGATCAGCGGCCCCGAGAACTTCATCATCAGCTTCGGCGGCCTGGTCGGCGGCTTCGGCATGGACATCCACGAGCCGACCTCAACGGTCACCCTGGACGGCTGCAACGTCACCCCCTGCGTCGACAGCAGCTTCGAGATCAGCGCCTTCAACGGCGGCACGCTGGTCGGCTCGGCCACCATCTCGCCGGACGACAATGCGCTGGATTTCATCGGCATCGCCTTCGCGCAGAGCTTCAACGAGATCCGGGTGACCGAGACCGTGGGCACCCAAGACAACGAGCTGTTCGGCAATTTCACGATCGCCGAGGCGCTGATCGTGTCGGACGTGCCGGTCCCCGCCGCTGCCCCGCTGCTGGCCGCCGCGCTCGCGGGTCTCGGGCTGCTGCGCCGCCGGGGCTGAGCGCCCGCGCCGCCAGACGGAAAGCGCCCGCGCCGGGGAACCGGCGCGGGCGTTTGCGCGTCTGCGGGCGCGTTACCAGGAGGTCAGGAAATCCGCGTCCTGGTCGGGCCCGTCCTTCAGCCGCGCCCACCAGTCCGCGATGTCCCCGGCCTCCTCCGCCGTCAGGGCGGCGAGGACCTCGGCGCGGACGGGCGAGTCCCGCAGCGCGCGCAGGGCGCAATAGTTGCCCAGAAGGGCCGCGCGGCCGAAGAACCGCGCCGCTTCCCGCCGCGTCGCGATCCCCGCCCAGTCCCCCGCGTCCAGCAAGACGCCCTGCCCGATCCGGTGCATCGGCGCGTGATGCCCCATCCGGGCGAGCGCGAGGAGTTCCGCGCGGAGCGCGTCCCGCGGCATGCGATACGGCGCGAAATCCGGCGTCCCGGTCCGCCGGTGCAGGTCCGCGCGCACCGCCCGAAGGTAGCGCGCGCCCGGATCGCCGCGCCCCGCCTTCTCGATGATCCGGGCGGCGACCCAGTCGTCGGCCTCGGCATCGGGCAAGCCCGCGGGGACCCAGGCCGACTGGATGAACCACGGCTCGCCCGCCGCCAGGCCGATGTCGCGGAACCGGGCGATGTCGGGGTCCTCGGGCGACATCCCGCTCCCCTCGAGCGCCAGGATCGCCAGCGCCTCGGCCAGGCAGGCGCGGGGCAGGAAGACCTGCTCGCCGTCATGGTTGAGGTCTCGGTGTCGAAGAGGCGCCGCAGCGTCACGGCGCCGGGACCAGCCGCACCAGGTTCGACAGCTTGGCCATCTGCTCGCCCCGCCCGACGATCCCGCAGGAGCGGGGATGGCCGTCGCGGGCCTCCTCGCAGAAATCATGCCCGCCCATGTCGAGGTTCAGCGCCATGACCGGGGCGTGCGCGGCCTGGAGCTCCACCGCCGCGGCGTAGAGCGTCCGCGCCCCGCCGCTCTCCCAGATCGCGAGATCGCCCGAGGCCGCCTGGAACAGGATCCGCCGCCGCGCCGTCGGGGCGCCCTCCACCTCGCGCAGGTCCAGCGCGCCGTCCCGGATCAGCAGGTGCGATTGCAACGCCGAGGCGCCCGCCGCCTCGGCCGCCTTCGCGAAGGCCACCCGGCCCGCAAGGTCCCGCAGGTCGAACGCCTCCGCGCCGATCCGCGCATCGCTGACCGTGGAAATCCGCGCGCGCCCGTCGGCGCCCGCGACCAGCAGCCCGTCCATGCGCGCCAATTCCAGCGAGATCCGCTCTCCCCGCGCGATGAACACGCCGACGGGCTTCGGCCCGTCGCCGCTGTCGCGCACCCCGGCGCCGGTATAGGCGCCCGTCACGCTCACCGCCCCCGCGGGCCCGGCGTCGAGAAGCGCGAGGTCGCCGGGCATCAGCAGGATCTCCACCCGCCCCGCATCGCCGCAGACCGCCGCGCGGATCCCGGCGCCCGAGGGGCAGCCGCCCCCGGCATGGGCCGCCCCCGCGGACAGGGACGCCCCGGCGAAGATCGCCGGGGCGCAAAGCAGCGCGGGAAGGACCCGCGAAATCAGGCGGGCGCGCATCAGCCGGGGCTCATGCCCCGCAGCCGCTCGGACCGCCGCCTGAGGATCTCCAGCGTCAGCAGCAGAAGGATCGAGATGCTGACCAGGATCGTCGCCACCGCCAGGATGGTCGGAGAGATCTGCTCGCGCAGGCCGGTGAACATCTGCCAGGGCAGCGTCTTCTCCGCGGCCGAGCCGAGGAACAGCACCACCACCACCTCGTCGAAGGAGGTGATGAAGGCGAACAGGCCGCCCGAGATCACGCCGGGCAGGATCAGCGGCATCTGCACCTTGAAGAAGGTGGTCACCGGGTCCGCGCCCATGTTCGCCGCCGCCCGGGTCAGCGAGCGGTCGAAGCCCACCAGCGTCGCGGTCACGGTGATGATGACGAAGGGCGTGCCGAGGGCGGCATGCGCCAGCACGACGCCCCAGTAGGTGCCGGCCAGCCCGACGCGGGAGTAGAAGAAGTACATGCCCGCGGCCGAGATGATCAGCGGCACGATCATCGGCGAGATCAGGATCGCCATCACCGCGCCCTTGAACGGCATCTTGCCGGAGGACAGGCCGATGGCCGCGAGCGTGCCGAGCGAGACCGACAGCAGCGTCGCCGCCGGCGCGATCTTGAACGAGTTCGCCAGCGCCAGCTGCCAGTCCGAGTTGGTGAAGAAGTCCACGTAGTGCTCGGTGCTGTACGCATCCGCCTCGAACGCCAGCATCCCCGGCGTGAAGGTGAAATACGGCAGCGCGTTGAACGACAGCGGGATGATCACCAGGATCGGGAAGATCAGGAAGAACAGGATCGCGGCGCAGATCACGCGGAACCCGTAATACCAGGCCCGCTGGCCGGTCGAGGCGTAGGGAGGAAGAGCGCTCATTGTCAGGTCACCCCAGCTTCACGTTGTCGATGCCGACGATGCGGTCGTAGATGTAATAGAGCACCAGGACCAGGGCCAGCAGGATGGACCCGAGCGCGGCCGCCAGGCCCCAGTTCAAGGAGCTGGAGATGTGGTAGGCGATCCGGTTCGAGATGAAGGTGCCCGAGGTGCCGCCGACCAGTTCGGGCGTGATGTAGTAGCCGATGGCCAGGATGAACACGAGGATCGCCCCCGCGCCGATGCCCGGCACGCTCTGCGGGAAATACACCCGCCAGAACGCCGTCCAGTCGGTCGCGCCCATCGATTTCGCCGCGCGCAGGTAGCTCGGCGGGATCGTCTTCATGACCGAGTAGAGCGGCAGGATCATGAAGGGCAGCAGGATATGCGTCATCGCGATGATGGTGCCGGTCTGGTTGTTGATCATCACCAGCCGCCCGGCGTCCGAGATGATCCCGGTCCAGACCAGGAAGTCGTTGATCACCCCCTGCTCCTGCAGCAGCACCTTCCAGGAGGAAGTGCGGACAAGCAGCGAGGTCCAGAACGGCAGCAGCACGAGGATCATGATCAGGTTCGCGCTGCGCATCGGCAGGTTCGCCAGCAACCACGCGATGGGATAGCCCAGCAGCAGCGTGGTGAAGGTGATCGTCACCGACAGCACCATCGTGCGCCAGAACAGCTTGATGTAGATCGCCTCGAAATCCGACACGCTCTCGATCCCGTCCGGGGTCAGCTGCTTGTCGACGGCGGCGAGGAAATAGCCCGGGGTGTAGTTCGGCGAGAAGGTCTGGATCACCTTCCACGGCGCGGCCGTGCCCCAGTCCTCGTCGATCTTCGCGAATTGCGGGCCCAGCGGCTCGGCCGGGTCGATCCGCCCGAGGCGCCGGCTGTTGGTCTTGCGGAACAGCGAGGACATGCCCGACTGCTCGTAGTTCAGGCGGGACCCGAGGCGGGTGTGGATCTTGGCCGCCACCGCGTCCTGCATGTCGGCGTAGAACGCCTCGAACACCGGCTCGGGCGGCGGGGCGTCGCCCTCGGCCTCCCAGCCGTCCAGCGCCACGACGGTGCGCGGCAGCGTGTCGGAGACGATCTGGTTCTCGACCGAGCGCAGCAGCATGTCGCCGATCGGCAGGATGAAGCTGAACAGGATGAAGGCCAGCAGCGGCAGCACCAGCAGGAAGGCGCGGATGCGCAACGCCCGCTCGGCCCGCGCCAGCGACTTGCGCAGCGGGGTCCCGTCTGCGGCGAGCATTTCCGCGGTGGAAGAAGCGTCAGCCATCATATCCCTCGACGATCGTAAGGTCGGCCTCGCCCGCGGGCAGCCGGATCTTCATGTTTTCGCGGTATTCGGGAGAATTGTAGGCCGCCAGGGCCTGGGCGTAGCTGGGGAACTCGATCACCACGTGGCGGCCGCGCATGGCGCCTTCCACGATCTGCATCTCGCCGCCCCGGACGATGAACCGGCCGCCGTATTTCGGCAGGATCTCGTTGTTCCCGGCCACGTAGGCCGCGTAGGCCCCGGGGTCCGAGATGTCGACATGTCCGATCCAGTATCCCTTGGCCATCGCCCCTCGCCGCCGCGTTGCGTTCCCGTTCCCCCCCGGGCCCGGGAAAAGAGAAGGGGGCCCGCCCGCGGCGGGCCCCCTGGTCGTTCAGGCCGGGATCCCCGACCCCTCGATCACTGACCCCCTGGTCACTGCGCGAGCCAGGCCTGGAACTTGGCGTCCAGGTCGTCGCGGTAATCCGCCCACCACTCGTAGTTGTAGAGGAAGGTGTTGGTGGCGTTGGCCGGGTCGGTCGGCATGTGCGGGGCCATGTCGATGCCGAGCTCGGCGTGCTTGCCGACCAGCGGGGCCGAGGACTTGCGGGCCGGGCCGTAGGAGATGTAGGCGGCCTGGTCGGCGAGGCGCTGGGTGTCGGTCGCGAACTTGATGTAGTGCAGGGCGCGGTTCAGGCGCTCTTCCGACAGGCCGGCCGGGATGATCCAGCCGTCGAGGTCGAACATCTGGGCGTCCCAGAGCATCGCGACGGGCTGCTTCTGCTCCTCGATCAGGGCGAAGAGACGGCCGTTATAGGTCGAGCCCATCACCACTTCGCCGTCGGCGAGCAGCTGCGGGGTCTCGGCGCCGGCGGACCACCACACGACCGAGTCCTTGATGGTGTCGAGCTTGGCGAAGGCGCGGGCCTGGCCCTCGTCCGTCTCCAGAACGTCGTAGATCTCGTCCTTGGCGACGCCGTCGCACAGCAGCGCCCACTCCATGTTGTTGATCGGGCGCTTCTCCAGCGACCGCTTGCCCGGGAAGCCCTCGGTGTCGAAGATCGCGCAGATGCTGTCGGGCTTCGAGGAGAAGGCGTCGGTGCGGTAGCCCACGGTGGTCGAGTAGACGATCTGCGGGATGAAGCACTCGGAGACCATCAGCTCGCCGAAGTCCTCGGCCGCCGGGGTGCCGTCGGGCGCGGCGGCCAGCTCGGTCGCCGGGTCGATCGGGCGCGCGAGGCCCTCGTCGCACAGGCGCATGGCGTCGGAGGCCACGACGTCCACGACGTCCCAGGTCACGTTGCCGGCCTCGGACATGGCGCGCAGCTTGGCGACCGCCTCGTTCGAGGACTCGTCGTTCACGATCGTGACGCCGGTCTTCTCCATGTAGGGCTTGTGATAGGCCTGCATCTGGGAGTTCGAGTAGGCGCCGCCCCAGGACACGATGGTCATTTCGTCGGCGCAGTTTTCGCAGGCCGGCAGTTCATCCGCGGCGAAGGCGGGGGCGGACACGGCGACGATGGCCGAGGCGCCGAGAAGGCGAGCGATTTTCATGGGGTCACTCCTGTTGGACTTGGTTCGTTGTTTCATCGACGCCGGAGGGCGGACCGTCTTGCCGCGGCCCGCTTCCCTCCGTCCGGCGCCGGTCGTCACGCCGCGTCGAGCGCGCGGCAGTCCTCGTACCGCCAGCTCAGCTCGGTCGTCTGACCGACCGCGAGCTGCGCGTGGTGCGAGGAATTCGGGACCTTCACGACGAATTCCTCATTCCCGTGCACGGACATGCGCACGCGGATGTGGTCGCCGAGATAGATCTGCTCCAGCACCTTGCCGGTGACGGAGTTGAAGTCGGGCTGGGCGCCCACCTCGACACGCTCGGGGCGCAGGGACAGGCGCGTGGCCTGGCCGACGCCGCCGCAGTTGACGGCCAGCGCGGTGGCCGTCTCGCCATTGGCGAACTGCACGGTGGCCTTGTCGCCGTCCATGCCGATCACCTTGGCGTCGAGCGTGTTGTTCTCGCCGATGAACTGCGCCACGAAGCTGTTTTCCGGCTGTTCGTAGAGCACGTTCGGGGGGGCGAGCTGCTGGATCCGGCCGTCGTTGAACACGGCGACGCGGTCCGACATCGTCAGCGCCTCGGACTGGTCATGGGTCACGTAGACCACGGTGACGCCGAGGCGGTCGTGGATATGCTTGATCTCGAACTGCATCTGCTCGCGCAGCTGCTTGTCGAGGGCGCCGAGCGGCTCGTCCATCAGCACCAGCTCGGGGTCGAACACCAGCGCGCGGGCCACCGCGATGCGCTGCTGCTGACCGCCCGAAAGCTGGGCGGGACGGCGGCCGCCGAAATCGCCCATCTGCACCATGTCGAGGGCGCGCTTGACCTTCTCCTCGATCTCCGCCTTGCCCATCTTGCGGACTTCCAGCGGGAAGGCGAGGTTCTCGGCCACGGTCATGTGCGGGAACAGGGCGTAGTTCTGGAACACCATCCCGATACCGCGCTTGTGGGGCGGGATGTTGTTGATCGGCTTGCCGCCCAGCTTGATGTCGCCATGGGTCGCGGTTTCGAACCCGGCGAGCATCATGAGGCAGGTGGTCTTCCCGGAGCCCGACGGGCCGAGCATCGTCAGGAACTCGCCCTTCCCGATGAACAGGTTGAGGTCCTTCACCACGAGGGTTTCGCCATCGTAGCTCTTCTGCACGTTTTCAAACGCCACGAAGGCGTCTTCGGGGTTGGTCATGCGGCTTTCCCTGTCACGGCGGGCTCTCTGGCCTCTTCACAGCGCGAAGCTAAGCACAGTGATGCTGCGCGGCACAACCCCCGTGTTTCAAGGAGTCCCGAGGTCTGAAACGATCCTCTCATGGTCGTTTTCAGCGGAGCGCAAAGGGCCGTGCGCGGCCTCCGTCATGGGAATGTCAAAAGCCGACCGTGAAACGGGCGCAATTTACATGTATGGAAAATGAACGACGTGCGACTCACCTGCTTCGGGCTGAGTCGGACGGCGCCGGGGCGCGGACGCGGTGATTGAACCGGGGCGCGCGGGCATGCAAGAGAAATTTCCGCGAGGCCGTGGGGGAGCGATCTGAACGATGGACAGGCTGAACGAAATGCAGGCTTTCGTGAACGTGGTGGACCAAGGGGGGTTCACGGACGCGGCGCGCAAGCTCGGCGTTTCGAAATCCGCCATATCCAAGCACGTCGCGGCCCTCGAGGACCGGCTGGGGGCGCGGCTGCTGAACCGCACCACCCGGCGTGTCAGCCCGACCGAGATCGGCCTGGCCTTCTATGACCGCGCCATCCGGGTGCTGTCCGAGGCCGAGGACGCCGAGGCGATGGTCACCGCGATGCAGGAGGCCCCGCGCGGCGAGCTGCGGGTCTCGGCCCCGGTCAGCCTCGGGCTCAGCCGCATCGCCCCGGCGGTGCCGGACTTCCTGCTCGAATATCCCGACATCTCGCTGCACATGGTGCTCGACGACCGTTTCGTGGAGCTGGTGGCCGAGGGATTCGACATGGCGATCCGGGTCGGCGACCTGCCCGACAGCAGCCTGCGCGCCCGGCGGCTGGGGGACGTGCGCACGCATCTCGCGGCCTCGCCCGACTACATCGCCCGGCGCGGGATGCCGACGAGCCTGCAGGACCTGGCGAGCCACGAGCTGCTGCACTACTCCAACCTCTCCTCCGGCAATTTCTGGCGCCTGCTCGGCCCGAACGGGAACGAGCGGCAGATCCGCGCCACGGGCCGGCTGACGGTGAACAACGGCGACGCGCTGCTGCAGGCGGCCAAGGGCGGGCTCGGGATCGGCATGTTCCCCGATTTCATCCTCGGCGACGCGCTGGAAACCGGCGCGCTGGTGGCGGTCCTGCCCGAGGCCTGCCCGCCGCCGCTGGGGATCCACGCGGTCTACCCGCCGGGGCGCTTCCCGCAGCCCAAGCTGCGCGCCTTCATCGACCACCTGGCCGAGGCCTTCCGGGGCGACGGCGCGGTCGCGAGCCTCGAGTCCGCCCGCCGCGCCTGACCGGCGCGGCGGGCATGAAAACGCCCCGTCCTCCTGCGCGGAGGCGGGGCGTTTCGCGTTCTCAGGGCCCGGACGCCCCGCACGGCCTCAGACGTGCTGGCCGCCGTTGATCTCGATCTCCACCCCCGAGACGTAGGAGCTTTCGGAGGAGCAGAGGAAGTAGATCGTGCGCGCGACCTCCTCGGGGCGGCCGAGGCGGCGCATGGGGATGTCCGCCACCAGGTCCTCGGTGCCCGGCGACAGGATCGCGGTCTCGATCTCGCCCGGCGCAATGGCGTTCACCCGCACCCCCATCGGCCCGAAATCATGCGCCATCTCGCGCGTCAGCGCCGCCAGCGCGGCCTTGGACGTCGCGTAGGCCGCCCCGGCGAAGGGGTGGACGCGGGCCCCGGCGATGGAGGTGACGTTGACCACCGCCCCCTGCGCCGCCTTCAGCTCCGCCGCCAGCCCGCGGGCCAGCACCACGGGGGCGAAGAAGTTGACATGGAACACCTTTCCCCAGTCGCGCAGGTCGGTGTCGATGGTGTTCAGCCGCCTGCCCCCCTCGCCCTTGGGCGAGATCCCGGCATTGTTCACCAGCGCCTCGAGCTTGCCCGAGGCGAGGCGCGACTTCACCTCGGCCACCGCCGCCATGGTCGATTGCGGGTCCGAGAGGTCGACCTGGATGTGGTCCTCGGGGCCCATCTCCCACGGGCAATCCTCGGGGAAGGGATGGCGCGAGCAGGTGATGACCCGCCACCCGGCCGAGGAGAAGCGCTTGACGGTGGCGTGGCCGATGCCCCGGCTGGCGCCGGTCAGCAGGAGGGTCTTGCGGTCGGGCATGGTCGAAGTCCTTCGGGCGGCGGGAGGGGCCGGGGCGCCGCCCCCGGTCGGGGGAAGGGCGCGCGGGCCGGGCCGCCGGGGGGCGGCGAGTCGCGGCGTGCGCGCATTGGGCGCGAGGCGGCGGCGGGTTGCAAGCGCCCGCAGGCGCGGCGGGGCCGCAGGTGCGGCGGGGGCGGGGGCGCGGCGGGGGCAGGCGCGGGGGCGCGGCGGAGGCGGGCGCGGGGACGCGCGACCTCACGCAGCGGTGAGCGATCGTGCGCGCCCCAAGGCGATCCGCGCGGCGCCGCGCCGCGAACCAAGCGGTGACGGCGCCCCGCCTCCCGGCGCGGCGGCCGCGCCCGAACGACATGCATTGAACCGAAAGGACGCAGACATGACCCGCAAGGTTCCCAAGGGCCTTTACGACGTCGACCCCGAGGCGCCCGAGCAGGTTGGCGCGAAACATGGCGAGGCGACCGGCGCCTGGCGCATCCTGCGCAACAGCGCCGCGCTCTGCGCCGTCGCGCTGCTCGCGCTCGGCGTGGCCGCCAGCTTCGACATGATCTGACGCCATCCCGCGGCGCGTGCGCACGGCGCCCCCGCCCGCCCGGGCCCGCGCCCGGCGGGCCGGGGCCGCGCGCCCCGGGCCTGAGCCCGGCGCGTCAGAACCCGGTGTTGTCGTCGACGAAGATCCACATGTCGTCCCAGATCTGGTCGAATTCGTCGCTGAGCGAGCCGACGATGCCGAAGACCAGCACCACCAGCGCGGCGGTCAGCACCACCCAGTCGATGGTCACCGCCCCGCGGCGATCCGCCAGCGCGCGCCGGGCGCGGCGCGCGGGCGTGGGAGGGACGGCTGGACGGGGCGCTTCCCCCGGCGGGATCCCGATGATCCGCGATACGCTCTCTTCGCCCATACGCCTGGCTCCCCGAACACGAACACGCCTGCGCGCAGCTGCGCGCGCCCGGGCCTCCGACAGAAAAGGCGCGGATCAACCTGCGTAACCGAACAGGCATGAACGCAAGGTTGCGCCGCCGCTCATCCATGCGGCGGCGGCGCGGGGGCGCGTCAGGGGTTGAGGCGCTGCACCGTCCAGTCGGCCCCGGCCGGGTCCTCCCGCCGCCACTTGAACCGGTCATGCAGCCGGTGCTCGCCATCCGCCCAGAACTCGATCTCCAGCGGGCGGATGCGGAAGCCGCCCCAATAGGGCGGGCGCGGCGGGTTCAGAAGGTGGCGGGCCGAGACCTTCGCCACCTCGGCCATCAGCGCCTGGCGCGAGGACAGCGGCTGCGACTGCCTCGACGCCCAGGCCCCGAGCCGCGAGGGCAGCGAGCGCGAGGCGTAGTAGTCATCCGCCTGCGGGCCGTCCTCCTTCTCCACCACCCCGCGGAAGCGGACCTGGCGGCGCAGGGATTTCCAGTGCATGACCCCGGCGGCCTTGCCCGCGGCGTCGATCTGCATGGCCTTGGCGGAGCCGTAATTGGTGTAGAACACGAAGGCCCCGCCGGTCCCGTCCGCGGCGGCGGGCTCGATGTCCTTCAGCAGCACCATGCGCACGTCCGGCAGCCCGCCTTCGTCGACGGTCGAGAGGGCCATGGCGTTGGGATCGTTGATCTCCGACGCGGCGGCGTCCTTAAGCCAGGCGGCGGCGAGGGCGAACGGATCGTCGCCCGCGAACTTGCCCTTGCGGGTTTCGGTTTCCTGGATCATGGCGCGGCCCTCCTGGGTTCGGTCCGCCGCCCGCGACGGGGCGGCGCGCAGTCATGTATGGCGCGGGCGCGGCCCCTCAAGAGGGCGCGCGGCGGCGCGGGGTCTCAGGCGTCGGGGGCGGCGGGCGGCGCGGCGTCCATCACCCGCACCACGCGGGCGGGCACGCCCATGGCGACCCCGCCGGGCGGCACGTCGCGGGTGACCACGGCGTTGGCGCCGATGATCGCCTGGTCGCCGATGCTCACATCCCCCAGGATCACCGCCCCCGCGCCGATATCCACGCGCCCGCCGATCTTCGGCGCCCCCGCCGCGCCCTCGCGCCGGCCGATGGTGACGTTCTGGAACACCAGGCAGTTGGGGCCGATCTCGGCCTCGGGGTGAATCACGATGCCGGTGGCGTGCGGCAGGATCAGCCCGCCGCCGATGCGCGCGTTCAGCGGAATGTCGCAGGAGGTGACGGCGGACCAGAACCGGTGGCTCAGCGCCCAGCGCTTGCGCCCGAGCGTCCCGGCCTTCGCGTAGGCGCGGATGCAGGCCAGCAGGCGCCGCCCGGGGTCCCAGAACCGCGCCGGGGCCTCGCGCCGCCAGTCGGGCTCGGTCGCCGAGATGTATGGCCGCTCGCCCATGGGCCGTCCTCCCTCCGCCTCGGGGCGTCCCCGCCGGGCGCCGCGCATCGGCGATCCTTGTCGCCCGGCGGCGGGCGCGGGGCAACAGCTTCGGCGCCGCGGGGTTGATGGAAAGGTTGCACTGGTCTAAACGCCACGGACCAATAGCGGGTGTGCAAGGAGCAGGGCGATGACGGGACTGATGGCGGGCAAGCGCGGCCTCATCATGGGGGTCGCCAACGACAAGTCCATCGCCTGGGCGATCGCGAAGGCCTGCGCCGACCAGGGCGCCGAGATGGCCTTCACCTACCAGGGCGAGGCGCTGGCCAAGCGCGTGAAGCCGCTGGCCGAGACGATCGGCTCGGACATCGTGCTGCCCTGCGACGTGACGGACGCGGCCAGCATGGACGCGGTGTTCGCCGAGCTGGAAGCGAAATGGGGCAAGCTGGACTTCCTGGTCCACGCCATCGGCTTCTCGGACAAGAACGAGCTGCGCGGGCGCTATGTCGACACCACGGCGAAGAATTTCGAGATGACGATGAACATCTCGGTGTTCTCGTTCACCGCGGTGGCGCAGCGGGCCGAGAAGCTGATGACCGATGGCGGCTCGATGCTGACGCTGACCTATTACGGCGCCGAGCGGGTGATGCCGCACTACAACGTCATGGGCGTGGCCAAGGCGGCGCTCGAGGCCTCCGTGCGCTACATGGCGATGGATCTCGGGCCGAAGAACATCCGCGTCAACGCGATGTCCGCCGGCCCGATGAAGACGCTGGCGGCCTCGGGGATCGGCGATTTCCGCTATATCCTGAAGTGGAACGAGCTGAACTCGCCCCTGCGCCGGAACGTGAGCCAGGCGGATGTCGGCGGCTCGGGCCTGTACCTGCTGTCGGACCTGTCCTCGGGCGTGACCGGCGAGACGCACCATGTCGACAGCGGCTACCACGTGGTCGGCATGAAGGCCGAGGACGCGCCGGATATCGACGTCACGGTCGGCCGCAAGTAAGCGCCGCCACGGGACGCAAGTGAAACGCCCGGGCCGCGCGCCCGGGCGTTTTCGTTTGCGCGCGCGGGCGGGCGGATCGGCGCGCCGGGGGGGGGAGCGGCCGGGCTCGGGGGGGCGTGAAGCCCCCGCTCGCCCGCCCGCGCCGCGCCCTCGGGCCGTCCTGCAAGGTGGCGGGCGCGGGGCAGGCGCGGCGATGGCGCCCATCACGATCCGTGATGAATTGCCATCAGGCGTCACTGGACTTGATTTTCATCGTGGGTCGGGCGAAGGACGGGCCGAAGGCGAGTCCCACCGGGCGCGCCGATCCGTTCCGCCCCGTTGCCGATGGAGCTTCCCATGCCGGAGACCCTGCTGGTTCTCGCCTCGATCGCCGTCGTCGTGCTCGCCGCCGCCGCGGTGCCCGGTCCCGCCTTCGTGGCGCTGACCCGGACCGCCGCCGCCTCGGGGCGCCGCGCGGGGATCGCCTGCGCCGCGGGCCTCGCCGCCGGGTCGATGATCTGGGCGACCGCGGCGATGTTCGGCCTCGCCGCCCTGTTCGCCGCCGCGCCCTGGCTGGCGACGGTGCTGAAGATCGCCGGCGCGGGCTACCTTCTGTGGCTGGCGGTGAAGGTGCTGCGCAACGCCGGGTCCGAGGCCGGGGGCGCCGCGCGCCCCGTCACCTTCCGCGGCGCGCTGGCGCTGCAGCTGTCGAACCCCAAGCCGGCGGTGTTCTTCGGGTCGGTCTTCGTCGCGATCATCCCCGCCGACGCCTCGCCCGCCCTGTCGGCGGCCATCGTGGCGCTGGTGGGGCTGACCGATGGCGGCTGGTTCTGCCTGCTGGCGCTGGCCTTCGGCGCGTCCACGGTGCGCGACTGGTTCCGCGCCTCGCGCCGCTGGATCGACCGGATCTGCGGCGCGGCGATGGCGGCGATGGCGGTGCGGCTGGCAGGGTCCTGAGCCCCGTGCCCCAGGTGCTGATCCGCCGCGCGAGGCCCGAGGATTTCCCCGCGATCCGCGCGCTTTACGCGGAGCTGTCCTGGGGGCTGGAGAACGTCTCGGACGATCCCGCCCTCTGGGGCCAGGTGCTGCACACGCCGGGGACCTTCGTCTACGTGGCCGGAGATGCGGGGGCCCCGCTGTCGATGGCGACGCTGCACCTGCATCCGAACCTCGGGCGCAAGGGCGCGGGCTACGCCTTCGTCGAGAACGTCGCCACCCTGCCCCATCGCCGCAATGAGGGCCTCGGGCGCGCGGTGGTGGAAGCCTGCGTGGAAGAGGCCCGCGCCGGCGGCGCCTACAAGGTGCAGCTGCTGACCATGCGCGACGGCGGCGCGCGGGGCTTCTACGAGGCGCTCGGCTTCGCCGCCGACACCCGCTGGGGCCTGGCGCTGCGCCTCTGACCCGCGCCGACGCGGGGGACGGGGCCGGGGCCGCGCAGGCGGGCGCCGGGCCGAGGGGGCTCGACGCCCCCGAGGGCCGCACGCCGCCCCGCGCCGCGCCCGCGAACGGCGCCCGGCGCCGCGCCCCGGTTCCCAAGGCGGCCGCTTCGTGGCATATCCCGGCGCTATCCGCCCATCCCGAAGGAGTCGCGCCCATGAGCCCCGCCGCCGATCGCCTGCCCCACGAAAAGGGCTTCCACGTCTCCTGGGACCAGATGCACCGCGACAGCCGCGCGCTGGCCTGGCGGCTCGACAAGCAGGGCCCGGGCGAGGGCGGCGACTGGAAGGCCATCGTCGGCATCACCCGCGGCGGCCTCGTCCCCGCCGCCATCGTGGCCCGAGAGCTGGACGTGCGCGTGGTCGATACGATCAGCGTGAAGTCCTACAACCACCAGTCCCAGGCCGAGGCGCAGGTCCTCAAGGCCCCGGATGCGGACCTGATGGGCGATGGCGAGGGGATCCTGATCGTCGACGACCTGGTGGACAGCGGCAAGACGCTGGAGCTGGTCCGCTCGCTCTATCCGCGCGCGCATTTCGCCACCGTCTACGCCAAGCCCAAGGGCCGGCCGATGGTCGACACCTACATCACCGAGGTGAGCCAGGACACCTGGATCTTCTTCCCCTGGGACATGGCGCTGCAATACGTCGAACCCTATCGCGGGACCTGATCGCGGGACCCGCCGCGGCCCCCGCGCAGCCCGGTTCGGGACGCGCGACGAAAAAAGGCCGCGCCAGGGATGGCGCGGCCAGTCGACAGGGAGGAGTGCGAAGCGCCAGAAGACCCAAGAGGCGCCTCGCATCTCCTGTTTTAGCCCCCAAGTGTTAAGAGGGCGTTTAACCAATCTGTCAAAAGACAAGGGCGCGTTTTTCGTCTAAACTACGCCCAATTCTCCGACATGCCGCCCGAACCCGGGCCGCGGTTCTGGCGCAACCTTCTGACATTCCGCGAAAAATCCGCCGCCGCCGGGGCCTGCGCGCGATTCCGATTGACCCCGCGGGGGCCGCGAAGGAACACTCGGCCCCCGCCCGGAGCGGCCCGCCCGCCCTGCGGCGCGGCGCCTCGGGGCGGGTCCGAATCATGCCTGCGCAGGAGCCCCGCCCGTGACCGACGCCGCCGCCCCCCGCCACGACCATCCCGCCGCGGCCGAGCCGGCCCCCGCCCTGCCCGCCCCGGTCGCGACGCCCGCCTGCCTGGCGCTGTCCGCCGCCGAGCAGCAGGCCGCCATGGCCCGCGGCGCGCTGACCGCCGAGGCGCTGATGGAGGCGACGCTGGCGCAGGTCGCCGCCCTCAACCCCACCTTCAACGCCATCATCGCCCTGCGCCCGCGCGAAGAGCTGCTGGCCGAGGCCCGCGCCGCCGATGCCGCGCGCGCGGCGGGCCGCCGCCCCGGGCCGCTGCATGGCCTGCCCATCGCGATCAAGGACCTGACCAACGCGCAGGGGCTGCCGACCTCCATGGGCTCGCCGCTGATGGACGGGACCGGCCCGGCGGCGGCGGACGGGCTGATGGTGAGCCGCCTGCGCGCCGCGGGCGCCATCGTGATCGGCAAGACCAACACCCCCGAATTCGGCCTCGGCAGTCACAGCTTCAACCCGGTGCATGGCTGCACCCGCAACGCCTTCGACCCGTCCCGCTCGGCGGGCGGATCCTCGGGTGGGGCGGCGGTGGCGCTGGCGCTGCGGATGGTCTCCATCGCCGACGGCTCGGACATGATGGGATCCTTGCGCAACCCGGCGGGCTGGAACGGCATCTGGGGGATGCGCCCGTCGCTGGGCCGGGTGCCCGACGACGGCGCGCCCGAGCTGTTCCTGCACCAGCTGGCGACCAACGGGCCGATGGCGCGCACGGTGGCGGACCTGGCCACGATCCTCGAGGTGCAGTCCGGCCCGGCGCCCTGCGCGCCGCTGTCGCTTCCGGCGATGGCGCCGGGGCTGGCGGCGCGGGTGGCGGACGGCTCGCTCGAGGGCGTGCGCATCGGCTGGCTCGGCGACTGGGGCGGGCGGCTGCCGGTGGCGCCGGACATGGCGGCGCTGCTGGACGGCGCGCGGGCGCACCTGGCCGCGCTCGGCGCGGTGGTTGAAGACGTCGCGCTGGACGTGGACCCCGAGGCGGTGTGGCAATCCTGGCTCGACCTGCGCGCCTGGGCGGTGGCGGCCAAGCTGGCGCCGGTGATGGCGGACCCGGCGCGGCGCAAGCTGCTGAAGCCCGAGGCGGTGTGGGAGGCGGAGCGGGGCGCCGCCCTCTCGGCCCTCGACATCGACCGGGCGGCCAATGCGCGCTCCGACCTGCACCGGGCGCTGTGCGCGGCCGAGGCGACGTTCGACGCCCTCGCCCTGCCCGCGGCGCAGCTGTTCCCCTTCCCGGCCGAGTGGCGCTTCCCGCCCGAAATCGCCGGGCGCGGGATGGACACCTATCACAGGTGGATGGAGTGCGTGATCCCCTGCTCGCTGTCCGGGCGGCCCGCGGTGTCGATGCCCGCGGGCCTGTCGGAGGACGGGTTGCCGGGCGGCCTGCAGCTGATCGGCCGGTTCCAGGGCGACGAGGATCTCCTGCGCATCGCCGCGGCGTGGGAGCGGGGGATGCCCGAGGCCGCCCGCGCGCTGCCGCCGGTGCTGGCCCCGGTTCCGGGGGCCTGATCCCCCCGGCCTGATCGGCGCGCCCGGCGGCGGCACGCCGCCTGCGGCCGTGAACGGGGGGCCCGCCCCCCTGAACGGACGCACGCGCCCCCGGGCGGCCCGGGGGGGGGAGGAGCGGCCGGTCTCGGGGGGCGTGAAGCCCCCGCTCGCCCGCCCGCGCCGCGCGGGAGCGCGGCGGGCGCCGCTTGGCGGGACGGGCGCGCCCCCACGGGCGTCCGGCCTTGCGCCGCCGCCCCGGACGGGGCCAAGATCCGCCCCGCGCGCCATCCGCGCAGCCCTTCGCCGGAAAGCCCCTCCATGCACCGTCTCTCTCCCAACGCGCTCGGCGCGCTGTTCATGTCCCTCTCGATGCTCGGCTTCGCGTCCAACGACGTGGTGATGAAGACCGTCTCGGGGGGGATGGAGCTGTTCCAGATGGTGTTCCTGCGCGGCATCGCCGCCGTGCTGCTGATCTTCGCCCTCGCCGCCTGGCAGCGGGCGCTGCGCCCGCGCATCACCCGGCGCACGGCGCTGATCCTGGCCTTGCGCATCATCGGCGAGACGGCGGGCGCCTACCTGTTCCTGCGCGCCCTCTTCGCCATGCCCATCGCCAACGCCACCGCGATCCTGCAGGTGATGCCGCTGGCCGTGACCCTCGGGGCCGCGGCGGTGTTCGGCGAGCGGCTGGGCGCGCGCCGCCTCGGGGCCATCGCGGCGGGTTTCGCGGGGATGCTGATCATCGTGCGCCCGGGGACCGAGGGCTTCGACATGAACGCGCTCTGGGCCGTCGGCGCGGTCGTGTTCCTGGTGGTCCGGGACCTGTCGACCCGCGCGCTGCCGCCCGAGCTGCCCTCGGCCTTCGTCACGCTGTGCACCGCGCTCGGGATGCTGGCGCTCGGGGCCGTCGGGACCGCGGCGCAGGGCTGGACCCCGCCGCCCGCCGGCGCGCCCCTGTTCCTCGTCCTCGCGGCCGTGCTGGTGCTGGGGGGGTATTATTTCGGGGTGCTGAGCATGCGGGCCGGCGACGTCGCCGCCGCGGCCCCGTTCCGCTACACGATCCTGCTCTGGGCCATGCTGTTCGGCGCGCTGGTGTTCGGAGAGCTGCCGGACGCGCCCTCGCTGTTCGGCGCGGCGGTGGTGGTGGCGGCGGGGGTCTACACTTTCCGGCGCGAGCGGGCGCTGGCGCGGGCCGGGCACGTGGCGGCGGCGGAGCTGGGCGGCGCCGCGGCCACGGCGGCGGACGGGCGCGGCGGCGCCACGCCCCCGCCGCCCCCGCCGATCCACGACGAGACCCCGCCGCGGCCGCGGGGCTGAGGCCCGGGCGCGGCCGGAAGGCCCGGCTGCAAGGGCGGCTGGAAGGCCCGTTGGAAAGCCCTGCCGGGCGTCGGCGCGCGATCATCGGGGGCGGCGCGGGGCCGCGTGCGGCGCAGGTCGCTCGGGGGGAGCGGACGGCGCGGGCGGCCCGAACCGGGCCGCGGGGAAATCAAGGGATCTGAACGCAAGAACGCGGCCGGGAGGGAAACACGGGGTCCCGGCCGGGACAAGGCGGGCCGCCGGTCGCCCGGACCGGGCGGCTCAGCGGCAGGGACCGGGCGGATCGGCGCGCCCCGTGGTCCAGCGAGTCGCCCCGCAGCGGGTGCAGCGCCACGCGCGGAACGACTGGTCGTCGAGGTCCGGCTTCGCCCGCCACCGGCAGGGGCCGGACGCGACGTGCAGGGCCTGGCGGCTGCGGCGCGGGCCGCGGCGCAGTTTCTCGCGGTCCACCTGGACCAACTGGAACCGCGAGCGGATGAAGACGATCCCCAGCACGGCGACGATCACGATCAGCGCGATGGCCACCAGCTGCAGGTCTTCCAATGGAAGATCCGCCTGGAGCCGCATGACCAGCGACGGCTGCGGCGGCGTTTCGGTATGCAATGCTCGGTCCTCCCTGAACGGAAGGCTCCCCCCTTGCGCACAAGGTTACCGAAATAAGAATCCGAGTCAATAATTTTGGTTAACCGAACATGAACGGCGCCGCAGCATGGGCCCGGGCCGCCCCGGGACCGGGCCGCGCGGGCCCGGCCCGGCCCGGTCCCGGAACTCCGCGGCGCGGCGCGCGATCACGCCTCCGGCTGGCCCTGCTTGTGGCGCAGCAGCGCCATCAGCCGCCGGTCGCGCCAGGCCTGCCTTGCGCCGAGTTCCGCGCGCGGCAGCGCCGCCGCACGGTCCGGCGCCACCCGCGCCCGCACCGTCTCGGCCCAGTCGGCGCGATGCGCGGCCGAGGCGTGGATGTCGCGATACATCCCGTCGAATCGCGCGGCGTAATCCTCGACCCCGCCGGGCGCGTTCAGGTCGATGGTCTCGAACGGGCCCATGAAGGCCCAGCGCAGGCCGAGCCCGTCGCGGATGCCGCGGTCCACGTCCTCGGGCGAGGCCACCCCGTCGGCCACGAGGCGGAACGCCTCCTCCAGCAGCGCGCCCTGCAGGCGGTTCATCACGAAGCCCTCGATCTCGCGCTGCATCAGGATCGGCGACTGGCCGATCCCCTCCATGACCGCGGCGACGCGGGCGGCGGCCTCGGGGTCGGTCCAGGGGGCGGGCACGATCTCCACCGCCGGGACCAGGTAGGGCGGGTTGATCGGGTGCGCGACCATGCAGCGGGCGCGGCCCGCCAGCCCCTCGGTGAAGCGCGAGGCGGGGATGGCCGAGGTCGAGGAAGCCAGCGTCGCCCCGGCGGGCGCCGCCGCGTCCATCCTGGCCCAGAGGTCGAGCTTCACCTCGAGCCGCTCGGGCGCGTTCTCCTGCACGTGGCAGGCCTCGGCCAGCGCCTCCTCCAGCGTGGCGGCGGGGCGCACCCGGGCGGCGACGGCGGCGGGGTCCTGGCCGCGCAACAGGCCTTCCTCGGCGAGGCCCGAGAGCAGCGGCGGCAGCAGGTCGATCGCCCCTTGCGCCGCGCCCTCGGCCGGGTCCCACAGCGCCACGTTCCAGCCGCCGCGGGCGAAGGCGATGGCCCAGGCGCGGCCGATCAGGCCGGCGCCGACGAGCGCGACGCGGCGGGGCGCGGAGCCGGGCGTGTTTTCGGGCGTGGTCTTGGGCGTGGGTTCGGGGGCGGTCATGGGCGTCTCTCCTCCGGCTGCGGCCGGGCGATCTGCGCCGCCCCGGCGAAGCGCAGAGGATGCCGCGGCGGGCCGCCGCCGGGAAGCCCCCGCAAGCGGCGGCGTCAAAGCGCAATTACCGCGGCGGCGCCCGACGCAACATGGCGAGCCCGCGCGAAGCCGTGCAGAATTTCCCCACAAGCCCACAGAAACGGGACGAATAAAGTGTCAATTCCCACGCGTCATTTCACCCGCCTGCCCAACGGCGCCATGGTCCTTTCCGAACACGCCCCCCAGTTCCAGCGCATCGCCCTGGCGGCGACCGTGCTGGCCGGCAGCGTGCACGAGCCGCCCGAGAAAGCCGGCCTCGCCCATGTCCTCGAACACGTGATCTTCCGCGGCGGCCCCACCCTGCCCACCCGCAAGGTGCAGGAGGAGATCCAGGAGCTCGGCGGCGCCGTCAACGGCCGCACCCACATGGACCGCACCAGCTACACCGCCACCGTGCTGCGCGAGGATGCGGGCCGCGCGCTCGACCTCTTCGCCGGGATCCTGCGCGATCCGGCCCTGTCGGCGGACGACCTCGAGCTGGAGAAATCCATCGTCGGCGACGAGGATTGCCGCGGCTGCTGGGGCTGCACGATGCAGGAGGCGTATTACGCCACCGCCTATCCCGACCAGCGCCTGTCCCTGCCCACCATGGGCTACGAGGAGACGGTGGAGGCCCTGACCGCCGCGGACCTCGCCGCCTTCCACGAGGAACGTTATGTCGGCGCCAACATGGTGGTGGCGATCTGCGGCGACCTGGAGCACGACGCGGCGGTGGAGATGGTCGCCGCCCGCTTCGGCGACATGGAGGAAGGCGCGGCCAGCGCGGCGCCCGACTTCACCTATGCCGGGGGCGAGACGCATCTCGCCGACCGCTCGGACAACAGCGCGCTGTGGATCGGCTTCGACGCGACGCACCTGTCGCTGCCGGAACTCTGGGCGCTCGACATGTTCATGGACATGCTCGGCGGCGGCGGCCAGTCGGCGCTGATGCAGGAGCTGCGCGAGAAGCGCGGCCTCGTCTACAGCGCCGGGGCGGCGCTCGACACCGTGGTGCGGCGGGAAAGCGCCCGGATCCACCTCTCGGGCGCATCGCAGAAGATCGGGGAGATCAGCGCCGTGGCGCTCGACCTGCTGGGCGAGATGGCGGCGCGGGTGGACCCGGACGTCCTCGCCCGCACCATCCGCACCGACCTCGCGGCGCAGCGGATGCGGCTCGATTCGCTCGAGGCGCGGGTCGAGGACATGGCGACGGACATGAGCGACGTGGGCCGGGTCTCGGACCTCGCGGCGCGGTTCAAAGGGTATCGGGACCTGACCCCCGGGGCGGTGGAGGACGCGGCGCGCAAGATGCTGGCGACGCCGCCGACGCTGCTGCTGTCCGGCCCGCTGCGCGGGGCGCCGAAATTCGCCGACCTGCGGGCGCGGATCGGGCGAATCTCCGCCCCCGTCGCGGCCTGACGCATCTTCGGCGGCGGGGCGGAGACGCCCTGCCGCCCACGGCCATGCGGCGGGCGGACATGCGGAAACGCCGGGCGGGCCCGGGTCTGCATCAGCGAATTGTCGAGAGGGGGGGAAAGTGGTGCTGCCGGTGAGATTCGAACTCACGACCTCTCCCTTACCAAGGGAGTGCTCTACCCCTGAGCCACGGCAGCGACCTTTTGCGAAGCGCGTCGGCCTGTCGGCCTCGGCGTCGTGGGGGGCCTTTTAGCGGACCCGCCGGGGGATGCAAGAGAGAATTTTCCCCCGGGCGCAGATCGGTCGAAAAGCCCCGCGCGCGGCGGCCCCGCGCGCGCTGGACGCGCGCGCTTGACGGGCGCGCCTGGGGGGCGTGCTTGACGGGCGCGCCCGCGGGCGCGATGCAGGGGGCATGAGCGAGCAGACCGAGAAACAGAAGCGCGCCGCCGAGCGCGAGGCGAGACTGGCCGAGGCGCTGCGGGCGAATCTGCGCCGCCGCAAGGCGCAGAAGAAGGCCCGCAAGGCCGGGGACGACTCCGCGCCGCGGGACGGGGCCGCCGACGGCCCCGCGGACGAGGCCGGCTGAGCGCCCCGCCCCGCCCTGTCCGCGCGTGCGCCCCCTCCCCGCGCGCGCCCGCGCCTCGCACACCGCCGCGCCCATCCGCCCCGATCCGCGCCCCTTTCGCGCCACCACGCTGCGAAACCGCCGCGCCTGCGCCATTGAACCGCCCCGAGAACCCGGATACCTCCGATCCGCAGAGGATCCCGCGGCGCAACGACGCCCCGGGCGGCAGGACAGCACGAAGGACAAGGCCCATGGACAGCATCGCGATCCGCGGCGGCAAAGAGCTCAACGGACGCATCGCCGTCTCCGGCGCAAAGAACGCCTGCCTCGCGCTCATGCCCGCCGCCCTGCTGACGGAAGAGCCGCTGACGCTGACCAACGCGCCGCGCCTCGCCGACATCCGCACCATGACCGAGCTGCTGGGCAGCCTCGGGGCCGAGGTCGCCCCCCTCTCGCAGGGCCGCGTGCTCGCCATCGGCGCCGCGCGGGTGTCCAACCACACAGCCCATTACGACATCGTGCGCAAGATGCGCGCCTCGATCCTCGTGCTCGGCCCGCTGCTGGCCCGCGACGGGCTGGCCAATGTCTCGCTCCCCGGCGGCTGCGCCATCGGCGCCCGCCCCGTCGACCTGCACCTGCAGGGGCTCGAGGCGCTGGGCGCCGAGCTGGAGCTGCGCGACGGCTATGTCCACGCCAAGTCCCAGGGCCGCCTGCGCGGCGCCAAGATCGACCTGCCCGTCCCCTCGGTCGGCGCCACCGAGAACATCCTCACCGCCGCCACCCTCGCCCGCGGCGCCACGGTCCTGAACAACGCGGCGCGCGAGCCCGAGATCGTCGACCTCGCCCGCTGCCTGCGGGCCATGGGCGCGCAGATCGAGGGCGAGGGCACGTCTCGCATCGAGATCCAGGGCGTCGAGACCCTGCACGGCGCCACCCACCGGGTGATCGCCGACCGGATCGAGCTCGGCACCTACATGCTCGCCCCCGCCATCGCCGGCGGCGAGGTGGAGCTGGTGGGCGGCGACCGCGCCTCGGTCGCCTCGCTGGTCGAGCAGCTGGAGAAGGCGGATGTCGACGTCGACGACACCGAGGACGGCATCAAGGTGCGTCGCCGCAACGGCCGCGTCGGCGCGCTGAACGTGGTGACCGAGCCCTATCCGGGCTTCCCCACCGACCTGCAGGCGCAGCTGATGGCGATGCTCTGCACCGCGCAGGGCCAGTCGGTGCTGGAGGAGCGGATCTTCGAGAACCGCTTCATGCACGCGCCCGAGCTGATGCGCATGGGCGCGCGGATCGACGTGCATGGCGGCACCGCCAAGATCCAGGGCGTGGAGCGCCTGCGCGGCGCGCCGGTGATGGCCACCGACCTGCGCGCCTCCGTCTCGCTGATCCTCGCCGGCCTGGCGGCGGAGGGCGAGACGCTGGTCTCCCGCGTCTATCACCTCGACCGCGGTTATGAATCCGTCGAAGAGAAGCTCGGCGCCTGCGGCGCGGATATCGAGCGGGTGAACGCCGGGGGCTGACGGCCGGTGGACGGGGCGTGACGCCGGAGGCGCGGATCGTCGCGGGCGCCGCGATCATCGCCGTCGCCGCGCTCGGCGCCCTGTGGGACTACGGGTTCCCCTCCGCCTGCGTGCGGATGCCGAACGGGCTGAACCTCGGCAAGGCGGCGCTGCTGGACCTGCGCGGCGGGCTCGTGACCAACCACGCGGTGAAGTTCGACGACGGGCGGCTTCTGCTGACCGGCGGCGCATGGCCGCTCCTGGTCACTGAAACGACCGTTCATGGACGCTCCGAACCCGGCCCGCCCGTCGCCTTCGCGTGGCGCGCGGATGCGGGCCTCGTGCTGCGGCGGGACGATCCCGCCCTCTACGCCCGCCTTGTCGCCGAGGCCGGGCCACGCATCGACGGGCGCATCGGGGGCGGCTTCGACGAGGCCATCGTCTTCATGACCATGCGCGAGGCGCCCGAATACGCCGGGCAGACCTGCCGCACCCGCTGGATCGCGTGGTGACGCCCCCGCGACCCTCCCGGACCTTGCCGCGGCGCCCCCCGCGCGCCTAGATGTCACCCGACGCCGCCAACAGCCCCCGGAGGGACGCCGCCCCATGCCGCAGGACGCCAGCTTCCACGATGCCGACGAGAAACCCGTCCGCCTCCTCGCCCAGTCGGCCGAGGACCTGGAGGTCGTCTCCTCGCTGCTGCAGGACGCCGTCGCCACCGCCGGGGACGTCGCCTGGCTGAAGGGGCGACGCCGCTTCGCGCTGCTGCTCGGCCGCTTCCGGTGGGAGGACAAGGACCGCGCCGCCGCCGCCGGCCGCCCGTTCGAGCGGGTGCGCGCGGTGCTGAGCGTCGACCAGGCCACCGCCGTGCGCGCCGCGGGCGTGGACCCGGCCGAGAAGGACGCGGTGCTGTCGATCCTGTCGCTGTCCTGGGACGGCGCGGAGGATCCCGAGGACCCGTCCGGCACGCTGCGCATCACCCTCGCCGGCGATGGCGAGATCGCGGTGGAGGCCGAATACCTGGACCTGCGGCTCGAGGACGTCACCCGCCCCTACGCCGCCCCCTCGGGCAAGGCGCCGACCCACGACGCCTGACGCGCGCCCTCGGCGCGACGCTTGTGGCGCGCCTTCGGCGCGACGCCTGGGGCCGCGGCGCCCCCCCTGCGGAGCGGACGCGCCCCGGCCTTCAGGCCGCCGCAGGCCCCGCCGCGCACCGCGCGCATCCGGGGAACGCCGCGCCCCTGCCCCCCGCGCCGCGCCGCCCTGTCGCGCCGCCCGCGCGCGCCCTGCGCCTTGAGAACCCGCGCCCCCGCGCCTATCACGGTCCCCAGGACCGTCTCCGCCCCGAGACCAATCCCCAAAGGGAAAGCCAAGCGATGCCCGTCACCCTGCGCACCGACGCCGCCGATTTCGAAGCCCGCCTGGCGGAGCTGCTCGGGGCCAAGCGCGAAAGCGCGCCCGACGTGGACGAGGCCGTCGCCGCCATCATCGCCGACGTCCAGGCCCGCGGCGACGTCGCGGTGGCCGAGCTGACCGCGAAATTCGACCGCCTGCCCATCGGCCCGGCCGAGCTGCGCGTCCCGGACGATGAGATCGACGCCGCCGTGGCCGAGGTCCCGCTCGAGGAAATGCAGGCGCTCGAGCTCGCCGCCGCGCGCATCGACGCCTATCACCGCCGCCAGGTTCCCCATGACGAACGCTGGACCGATGACGCCGGGGCCGAGCTCGGCTGGCGCTGGACCGCCATCGACGCCGCGGGGCTCTACGTGCCCGGCGGGCTCGCCTCCTACCCGTCCTCGGTGCTGATGAACGCGATCCCGGCCAAGGTGGCGGGGGTGCGGCGGCTTGCCATGTGCGCGCCGACCCCGGACGGCAAGGCCAACCCGCTGGTCTACGCCGCCGCCCGCGTGGCCGGGGTGGACGAGATCTACCGCATCGGCGGCGCCCAGGCGATCGCCGCCATGGCCTACGGCACCGCCTCGATCGCCCCGGTCGACAAGATCGCCGGGCCGGGCAACGCCTTCGTCGCCGCCGCCAAGCGCCGCGTCTTCGGGACCGTGGGCATCGACATGATCGCCGGCCCGTCGGAGATCCTGGTGATCGCCGACGCCGGCCAGAACCCCGACTGGATCGCCGTCGACCTGCTCTCGCAGGCCGAGCATGACGAGAGCGCGCAGTCGATCCTGGTCACCCCCGACATGGGCCTCGCGCAGGCGGTGGCCGAGGCGGTGGAGCGGCGGCTCGAGACCCTCGGGCGGCGCGCCATCGCCGGGCCGTCCTGGCGCGACAACGGCGCCATCATCATCACCCGCGACCTCAAGGAAGCGGCCGCCATCTCTGACCGCTTCGCGCCCGAGCACCTGGAGCTCTGCGTCGAGGACCCCGAGGGCCTGTGCAGCCTGATCCGCCACGCCGGCGCGATCTTCCTCGGCGCCTACACGCCCGAGGCCATCGGCGACTATATCGGCGGGCCGAACCACGTGCTGCCCACCGCCCGCTCGGCGCGATTCTCCTCCGGGCTGTCGGTCCTGGACTTCATGAAACGCACCACCCTGGCCAGGATGACCCCCGGCGCGCTGGCGGCCATCGGCCCCGCGGCGGTGACCCTGGCCACGAGCGAGAGCCTCGAGGCGCACGGCCTCTCGGTCTCGGCCCGCCTGGAAACCCTGAACGAGGGGATGGACGAATGACCGGACCGGCCCAGTACGACAACGACCCGCCCGCGAGCGACCGCATCGGGGCGATCCATCTCGACGAAACCGGCATGGCCCCGCCGACGCCCGAGATCGCGCAGGAACGCCAGGTCGCCATCTACGACCTGCTGGAGCAGAACCGCTTCGCCCTGCCCCACCCGGACTCGCCCGACGGGCCCTATTCGCTGACCCTCGCGATCAAGGACCGGCGGCTGGTGTTCTCCTCCGAGACGATGGACGGCGCCCCGGCGGGCGAATTCCACCTGTCGCTGTCCCCGTTCCGGCAGATCATCAAGGACTACTTCTCGATCTGCGAGAGCTACTACGACGCGGTGAAGAAGCTGCCGCCGAGCCAGATCGAGGCCATCGACATGGGGCGCCGCGGCATCCATGACGAGGGCTCGCGGCTGCTGATGGAGCGGCTGGAGGGCAAGGTGCAGACCGACCTCGCCACCGCGCGGCGGCTGTTCACCCTGATCTGCGTCCTGCATTTCACCGGCTGAGCGGCCCATGCCGGAGATCCCCCAGTCGGTGCTGTTCTGCTGCGACCACAACGCGGTGCGCAGCCCGATGGCCGAGGGGATCCTGAAGAAGATGCATGGCGGCCGGGTCTGGGTGCAGTCCGCCGGGCTGCGCCATGACCTCGAGATCGACGGGTTCGCGGTCGCCGTCTGCGCCGAGATCGGCGTGGACCTGGAACGCCACCAGGCCCGTTCGTTCGAGGAGATGGAGGCCTGGGGCGACCAGATCGACGGCTATGACCTGATCGTGTCGATGTCCCCGGCCAGCCACCGCCGGGCGCTGGAGCTGACCCGCTGGTATTCGATCGAGATCGAGTACTGGCCCACGCTCGACCCCACCGGCATCGGCGAGACGCGGGAGCGCAAGCTCGACGCCTATCGCCAGACGCGGGACCAGATCCTCGAGCGCATCCGCAACCGTTTCCACAGGTTCTGAACGCGCCCCTCCCCCGTTCGGGGGAGGCGGATGCTTTTGCGGCGCCGCATCATCGGTCAACCTTATGGGCGAGTCGCCTGCCCCGAAAAACCCGTTCGCGGTCGCTTCCGGCCGCGAATCCGGTCGAAACTCCGCGCGGGACCTTTGCTGCATCGCGGTCGTCGGCATTGCCCCGGGACGCCGACGGCCATAGTGTCGCCATGTTTCCCGTCGCGTACACATCCGAAGGACAGCCCCCGATGTCCCGCTTCTCCGCTTCCGTCTCGCGCCGCCTGATGCTCGGCGGCCTGGCCTCGCTGCCCCTCGCCGCCGCCCTGCGCGGGCTGCCCGCCGCCGCCGCCGTGCGCCCCGATGCGGACGCCGCGCTGGTGGCGATCTCGGACCTGCATTCGTGCTACGGCGCGCTTCCGGCGCTGGTGAGGGCGGTCAAGGACGTGCGCGCCTCGCTGCGCGGGCGGCCCATGGCGATCCTGGTGAACGGCGACGTGTTCGACCGCTCCGACGCCGTGGCGCTGCGCTCGGCCGGGATGGTGGACTGGGCGGCGATGGGCGTGCTCGCCTCGATCGCCCCCGTGGTGCTGAACATCGGCGACCAGGAGGTGGCGCTGCGCGACGACCTCGCGACCGTGGTCGCCGGGGCGCACCGGATCGGGGTGACGGTGGTCGGCAACGTGGTGGACAAGCGGACCGGGGATTTCTTCGCCCCGATCTCCACCCGGCTCGAGCTGGGCGGGAACACAGTCGGCATCCTCGGGCTGTCGCCGCAGGACCCGGACCTGTGGCGGGCCGGGGCGCGCGACGCCATCGCCACGCTGGACCCGGTCGGCTTCGCGGGCAGCGCGGGCTACGCGGCCTTCGCGGGCGTGGACATGCCGCTGGTGCTGTCCCACGCAGGCCTCGCCGCCGACAAGAAGATCTTCCCGGCCCTGCCCCCGGGCGCGGTGCTGGTCGGCGGGCATGACCATCTCGACTTCCAGCACCATGACGGCGACCGGCTGATGGTCCACCCGGGCTGCTACGGCGAATCGCTCTCGGTCATCTCGCTGAAATTCGGCGCCGCGCCCTCGGCCTCGGCCGAGCGGGTGGAGATCCGCCCCGGCGGGGACGAGGACATGGCGGTGAGCGCGCTGGTGGATTCGGCGCGCCTCGCCTACCTGAGCGGCCCGGCGCAGGAGGCGATCGCCGAGCTCCCCGAGGCCCGCACCCGCGCCGAGGGCGCGCTGCTGGCCGCCGACGCGCTGCGCAGCGCCTCGGGGGCCGACCTCGCGCTGATCGACCACGTGGGCCTCGGCTCGGCCCTGCCCGGCGGCACGCTGCGCCGCTACGACCTCGACAAGTTCATGCGCCGCGACGCGCCCGTGGTCACCGCCGAGGTGTCGGGCGAGGCGCTGGGACGGATCCTGGCGCGCGCCAACCAGCACGAGGCGCAGGGCCTCGAGGGGCGCACGGGCGATTTCGTCCACGCCCCCGTCATCGCGCCCGACCCGGCGGCGACCTACCGGCTGGCGATGGGCGAATGGGTGGCCGCGCGCTCGGCCGAATACCTCGCCGCCCCCGGGCTGTCCTTCGCGCCGACCGAGGGGCTGACCCTGCGCGGCGCGGTCGAGGCGCGCCTGCGCTCCGCCTGATCCCCCGCCCCGCCCCACCCCGCCCCGCCGCGGCGCCCCGCCGCGACGCCCGTTCCCCGCCCGCCGCATCCCCCGATGCGGCGGGCGGGCCGCATTCGGGCCCCGCGCGGCGCCGCGCGATGCGCGTTCCCCTTGCCTTCCGATGCGCAGCGGTCCATACCGCATCGCGAGAATCCGCCGCCTTCCCGCGGCAGGCCCGTTTTTGCGCGTCATCCCGTCGATGCGCCCCGCGGGTCATCCCAGTCACGACGCGAGACCGAGGACCACATGGCCAAGGAAGAAACCCTCGAATTCCCCGGCGTCGTTGTCGAGCTTCTGCCCAACGCGACCTTCCGGGTGAAGCTCGAGAACGGCCATGAGATCATCGCCCACACCGCCGGCAAGATGCGCAAGAACCGCATCCGCGTGCTGGCGGGCGACAAGGTCCAGGTGGAAATGACCCCCTACGACCTGACCAAGGGCCGCATCACCTACCGCTTCAAGTAAGCGGGCCCGCCCGGCGCGCCCCCCATGTCCCAGCGGCTGTCCATGCGGCTGATCCTCGGCTCCGCCTCGCCCCGGCGGCGCGACCTGCTCGCGCAGATCGGGGTGATCCCGGACGAGGTGCGCCCGGCCGATATCGACGAGACGCCGGGCAAGGACGAACTCCCCCGCCGCTATGCCGAGAGGCTGGCGGCGGAGAAGGGCGCGGCGCTGGCCGCGCACGACCCCGACGCCCTGATCCTGACCGCCGACACGGTGGTCGCCGCCGGGCGCCGGATCCTCGACAAGCCCGCCGATGAAGACGAAGCGCGCGCCTGCCTCGCGCTTCTGTCGGGCCGCCGCCACCGGGTCATCACCGCCGTGGGCCTGCGCCTGGGGGGCAAGACCTGGGCGCGGCGGGTCGAAACCCAGGTGCGCTTCAAGCGCCTCTCGGACGCCGAGATCGCGGGCTACATCGCCTCGGGCGAATGGCGCGGCAAGGCGGGCGGCTACGCCATCCAGGGCCTCGGCGCCGCCTTCGTGCCCGCCATCAACGGCAGCTACACCAATGTCGTCGGCCTGCCGCTGGCCGAGACCGCCGCGCTGCTCGACGGCGCCGGCTGGCGCCGCGACATGGCCTCCGCCGCCGCCTGATCCCGGGCGCGGCGCATCGCGGGACGCCCCCGGGCCCCCGCCGCAATCCAGGTGAGAGACGCGCCATGAAGGGACGCATCGTTCTTCTGCTCGAAGAAGGCCACGGCCTGCCGACCATGGCCGCGCTGCTCGACGACGGGAAGCTGACCGACATCCTCGTGGACTGGCCCGAGGACGACCCCACGCCCCGCCCCGGCGCCGTCCACCGCGCCCGCATCACGCGGCTGATGCCCGGGATGGGGGCCGCGTTCCTCGACCTCGGGGACGGGACCGAGGGCTTCATGAAGGGCGCCGCCGCCAAGGGCTGGAAGGCCGGCGACACGCTGCTGGCGCAGGTCTCCCGCGTGGCCGAGCCGGGCAAGGCCGTCCCCTGCAACGACGAGCCGCTGTTCAAGGGCCGCTACGCCATCCTCACCCCCCATGCGCCGGGCATCAACGTCGCCCGCAAGATCCGGGACGAGGACGAGCGCGCGCGCCTGAAGGCCGCCACCGAGGCGGCGCTGGAAGAACTCGGCCTGCTGGCGGCCGAGCAGGCCGAGAGCGCCGACGCCCCCGGCGTCATCATCCGCACCGGCGCCGAGGGCGCCCCGCTCGAGGCCATCGAGGACGACGTGCGCCAGCTGGCGGAGCTTCACGCCGCCGCCCTCGCCGCCCCGAAGGACGAGATCGGCGAGGTGGTCGCCGCCGCCTCGGCCGAGGTGCAGGCCTGGCGCGACTGGACCGACCCGTACCCGGAGCATGTCGAATCGGGCGGCCCGGACCTGTTCGAGCATTTCGGCGTCTGGGACGCCATCGAGGCGCTGCGCTCCCCGCGCGTCGACCTCGGCGAAGGCGGCGCGTGGATGAGCGTCGAGCCGACCAGCGCCCTCGTCGCCGTCGACGTCAACACCGGCGGCGCCACCAGCCCCGCCGCGGGCCTGCGCGCCAACCTCGCCGCCGCCGCCGCCCTGCCGACGCAGCTGCGCCTGCGCGGCCTCGGCGGGCAGATCGTGCTGGACGTCGCCCCGATGGGCAAACGCGACCGGCCGAAATTCGAGAGCGCGCTGAAGAAGGCGCTGCGGGCCGACCCGATCGAGACGACCTTCGTGGGCTGGACCCCGCTGGGCAATGCCGAGCTGCTGCGCAAGCGCGAACGCCGCCCCCTGCGCGCGCTGCTGCGCGGCCCCCTGCCCGGCTGAGCGCCCGCCCCGAAGCGCCCCAGGAGGACCGACCATGCCCTGTCCGATGTGCAAGGCCCCGACGGACGCGAAATACCGCCCGTTCTGCTCGCGCCGCTGCGCCGATCTCGACCTGTCGCGCTGGCTGCGCGGCAGCTACCGGATCGAGACGGAGGAGCCCGCCGAGGACGCCGACTGGACCCGGCGCGAGGGCGGGACCGAGGACTGACGCGCCGCCGCCGGGGACGCGCGCGGATCGGCCCCGAACGGGCGATTTGCGGCGGTTTTCCGGTGGTTTCGGGGGGCCTTGCGGGGCCGCCGCCGCCCCCTGCGGCGGCAGGGCGCAGAGGGGTTTCGGGGCCGGGTGAAAAAAAGCGCGCGGACCCTCTGGACAGCCCCCCGCGCATCTCTTAAACACCCCTCCAGTCGCAGAGACGGCGACCGGTCGCCCGGGTAGCTCAGTTGGTAGAGCAGCGGATTGAAAATCCGCGTGTCGGTGGTTCGAATCCGCCCCCGGGCACCACTTCCCCCCAGAAGAACAGATCTGATCCGCCCCAGGTTCATCGCGACCTGCAGGGCGGTTTCGCGCGTTCCCCCGCCGCCGCGCCGCGCCGCGGCGGCCGCCGGGGACCGAAGCCCCCGGCGACCGCCTCATGCCCCGCGCGGCCTCACTCCGCCACGCAGTCGGCGAAATAGGCGATCTTGCCGTCCTCGCCCTCCTCCTGCACCAGGCCGTGGATGTCGGTCTCGAATCCCGGGCAGGCGCGGGCGAATTCGCGGTTGAACTTCAGGTAGTCGACGATCTTGGCGTTGAACGCCTCGCCCGGGATCAGCAGCGGGATGCCCGGCGGATAGGGCGTCACCAGCGAGGTGGTGATCCGCCCCTCCAGCTCGTCGATCGGCACCCGCTCGGTCTTGCGCCGGGCGATGCAGGCATAGGCGTCCGAGGGCTTCATCGCCGGGCGCAGGTCGCTCAGGTAGATCTCGGTCGACAGCCGCGCCACGTCGTGCCGGGCATAGAGCGAGTGGACGTGCTGGCACAGGTCCCGCAGGCCGAACTTCTCGTAGCGCGGCTGCTTCTGGCAGAACTCCGGCATCGTGCGCCACAGCGGCTGGTTCTTGGCGTAGTCGTCCTTGAACTGCTGCAGCGCGGCCAGCAGCGTGTTCCAGCGGCCCTTGGTGATGCCGATGGTGAACATGATGAAGAAGGAATAGAGGCCGGTCTTCTCGACCACCACGCCGTGCTCGGCCAGGTACTTGGACACGATCGAGGCGGGGATGCCCGACTCCTCGAACCGCCCGTCGATGTTCAGCCCCGGGGTGATGATCGTGGTCTTGATGGGGTCGAGCATGTTGAACCCCGGCGCCATGTCGCCGAAGCCGTGCCAGCTGTCCTCGCCGGACCGCTCCACCCCCTCGGCGTCGGTGCGCTTCAGGATCCAGTCCTTCGCCTCGCCGATCCCCTCTTCCTCGGGCGCGTCGGGGCCCCAGACCTGGAACCACCACTCGTCCTCGCCGAACTCCTCGTCGACCTTCTGCATGGCGCGGCGGAAATCCATCGCCTCGGCCAGGCTCTCCTCGACCAGCGCGGTGCCGCCCGGCGGCTCCATCATCGCCGCGGCCACGTCGCAGCTGGCGATGATGGAATATTGCGGGCTGGTCGAGGTGTGCATCAGGTACGCCTCGTTGAACAGGTGGCGGTCCAGCTTGCGCTCGGTCGCGTCCTGCACCAGCACGTGGCTGGCCTGGCTGATCCCGGCCAGCAGCTTGTGCACCGACTGGGTGGCGTAGGTGATGGATTTCGCCGTCCGCTCGCGCTTGCGGCCCATGGCGTGATAGGCGCCGTAGAACGGGTGGAAGGCGGCGTGGGGCAGCCAGGCCTCGTCGAAATGCAGGTTCTCGATCTCGCCGTCCAGCGACTGCTTGATGACCTCGGTGTTGTAGAGCACCCCGTCATAGGTCGACTGGGTGAGGGTCATGATCCGCGGAGTCACCGCGTCGGCGTCGATATCGGCGCAGAGCGGGTTGGCGCGGATCTTGGCGCGGATGCTCTCGATGTCGAACTCGGACCGCGGGATCGGGCCGATGATGCCGAAATGGTTGCGGGTCGGCTTCAGGAACACCGGGATGGCGCCGATCATGATGATCGAGTGCAGGATCGACTTGTGGCAGTTGCGGTCGACCACCACCACGTCGCCGGGGGCCACCGCGTGGTGCCAGACCATCTTGTTGGAGGTGCTGGTGCCGTTGGTGACGAAGAAGCAGTGGTCGGAGTTGAAGATCCGCGCGGCGTTCCGTTCCGACGCGCCGATGGCGCCGTTGTGGTCCAGCAGCTGGCCCAGCTCCTCGACCGCGTTGCACACGTCGGCGCGCAGCATGTTCTCGCCGTAGAACTGGTGGTACATCTGCCCGATGGGGGACTTGAGGAACGCCACGCCCCCCGAATGCCCCGGGCAGTGCCACGAATAGGACCCGTCCTCGGCGTAATCCAGAAGCTCCTTGAAGAAGGGCGGCTGGATGCCTTCCAGGTAGATCTTCGCCTCGCGGATGATGTGGCGGGCGACGAATTCGGGCGTGTCCTCGAAGGCGTGGATGAAGCCGTGCAGCTCGCGCAGGATGTCGTTGGGCAGGTGCCGCGAGGTCTTCGTCTCGCCATAGACATAGATCGGCACGTCGGCGTTCTTCCAGCGCACCTCCTCGATGAAGTGGCGCAGGTTCAGCACCGCGGGGTCGAGGTCGGGCCCGGGCGAGAACTCCTCGTCGTCGATCGACAGCACGAAGGCGCTGGCGCGGCTCTGCTGCTGGGCGAACTGCGACAGGTCCCCGTAACTGGTGACCCCGAGCACCTCGAACCCTTCCTTCTCGATGGCCCCGGCCATCGCGCGGATGCCGAGGCCGGAGGAATTCTCGGACCGGAAGTCTTCATCGATGATGACGATGGGGAAGCGGAATTTCACGAAGCTCTCCTGTCGGAGCGCGGGCCGGGCGGGCATGCCCGGGCGCCGTCCGCGCCCCGTGGCGCCGCCGCGAGGGGCCGCGGCGTGTGACGCGTCATTGTCCGCCCCGCCCGCATCAGGTCAAGCCCCGCGGCGCCGCCCGCGCGGCCCGCCGCCGGCCCAAAGAAGGGGCCGATGCAAAGCGGGGCGCGGCCGGGCTCTGCCCGGGATGGATGACCAATTTTTCGACTTCACTGCGGATTTGGCGCCCTCAGTTCAGGCATTCTCAAGAAATTGCCCAAATTCACCCCCTGCGCATTGACTCGCCCCTGCTCCTCCCGGTCTGCTGCACCGCACCAGACCCAAGGGGGGGAGCCCGACGCGTGGAGCTGCGCTTCTTCGAAATCTACCGAAGCCCGGAATATCTCGGCCTGCTGGCCGAGGGCGCGGCGATGAGCGCGGGGCTGACCGCCCTCTCCGGCCTCCTCGGCTTCGTCTGCGCGCTCGGCCTGTCGCTGTCGCGCCATGCCCGCATCCCCGTCCTGCGCCATGTCGCGGCGGTCTACGTGGAGGTGGTGCGCAACACGCCGCTGATCGTGCAGCTGTTCTTCGTCGCCTTCGGCCTGCCCATGCTCCTCGGCTACCAGTGGCCGTTCTGGGCCCACGCGGTGCTGGCGCTGACCCTCAACTTCTCGGCCTATTTCGCCGAGATCCTGCGCGCCGGATACCAGGGCGTGGACAAGGGCCAGCTTGAGGCCGCCGAGGCGCTGGGCGTGCGCCGGGGCGTGATCTTCACGCGCATCGTGCTGCCGCAGGCGGTGGCGCGGATGTTCCCGTCGCTGGGCTCGCAGTTCATCTTCCTGTTCCTGACCACGGCCGTGATCTCGGAGATCGGGGTGCGGGACCTGACCAATGCGGGGCTGTTCATCGACAGCCGCACCTTCCGGTCCTTCGAGGTCTTCATCACCCTCACCATCCTCTACATCGCCATCTCGCTGGCCTTCAAAGGGCTGATGGCCTGGGCCGAATCCCGCCTGTTCCGGTGGAAGGAGGCGCGATGAAGGACATGCTCGTCGCCGCCCTCGGCAAGCCCGAGGGGATCGTGCTGTTCCAGCTGCTGGATGCGACCCAGTTCACCATCTACCTGTCGCTGATCGCCTTCGCGGGCGGCGGCGCCATCGGCGCGCTGATCGCCTTCCTGCGGATCCTGCCCGGCCGCCTGCCCCGCCGCTTCGCCCTCGCCTGGATCTGGCTGTTCCAGTCGACGCCGCTGCTGATGCTGCTGTTCCTGTCGGGCCTCGGCGCCCCGCGGCTGCTGGGGGTGGAGGTCGACCCCTGGACCGCCGCCTCCGTGTCGCTGACCATCTACACCTCGGCCTACCTCGCCGATGTCTGGCGCGGCGCCATCGAGTCCGTCGGCCAGGGCCAGTGGGAAGGCGCCCGCGCCCTCGGCCTCGGCTTCGGCAAGACCCTGGGCAAGGTGATCCTGCCCCAGGCGGCGCGCGTCTCGCTCGCCCCCACCGTCGGCTTCATGGTGCAGATCATCAAGGGCACTTCGCTGGCCTATATCATCGGCTTCCACGACCTGATGGCCATCGGCAAGCGCTGGGCCAACGCGCCGGTGGACGGGACCGAGCCCTTCGTCGTCTTCCCCGTCATGGCCCTCATCTATTTCTGCCTGTGCTTCCCGCTCTCGCGTCTCGCGGCGCACCTGGAGCGCAAGCTGGGCGCCCCGTCGAAAACAGGAGCCGCGCAGGCGGCCGCATGACCCCGACAGAGGAGAGAACCCCATGAAATCCATCAAGATGCTCGCCGCCGCCGCGCTGATGGCGCTGCCGGTTCCCGCCATGGCGGACCTGTCCGACATCCTCGAGGCCGGCGTGGTCAAGATCGGCGTGCCCGAGAGCTTCGCGCCCTTCGGCAGCCTCGGCGACGAGGGCGAGCATGTCGGCTACGACGTCGACGTCGCCAAGCTTGTGGCCGAGAATCTCGGGGTCGAGCTGGAGCTGGTCCCGGTGGTGTCGAAACAGCGCATCCCGTTCCTCGAGACCGACCGCGTGGACCTGGTGATCTCGGTCATGGGCGCCAACCCGGAACGCGCCAAGTCGATCTGGTTCTCGGCCGCCTACGCGCCGTTCTTCTCGGGCGCCTTCGCCGCCGCGGACATGGAGATCGGCGCCCCCGAGGACCTCGTGGGCAAGAAGGTCGGCCTGACCGGCGGCACCCTGGAAGACCTGGAGCTGACCAAGATGGCCCCCGAGGGCGTCGAGATCGTGCGCTTCGGCGACAACGCCGCCACCCTCTCGGCCTTCACCTCGGGCCAGGTCGACGTGCTCGTCTCGGGCAACACCGCGGCGGCCGAGATCGCGGCGAAGATGCCGGATATCGGCCTCGAGACCAAGTTCGTGATCAAGGAATCCCCCGCCTTCATCGGCGTGAAGAAGGGCGATTTCGACCTGCTGCAGTGGGTGAACGTCTTCATCCTGCACAAGAAGCTGGGTGGCGAGCTCGACGCCATCTCCCAGAAATGGCTGGGCCAGAAGCTGCCGCCGCTGCCGACCTTCTGATCCCCCCGGGGACGCCGCCGCGGGGGCGGGGCGCCTCGCTCCCGCCCCGCCCCCGTCGCGCTTCAGACGCCCGTTCCCGTCCGGGGGACGGGCGTTTCTCATCCGCGCGCCTGCGCCGCAACAGCGTGAGCGGGGCGTCAACCCAATCGAAATCCCTCGGCCTCAAAAAGACCCCGACTGCACCTTGAGAGGAAGGGGAGAGGCATGATTCGAGGAATCGCGATGGCGGCCGCCGCGGCGGCGCTGGCCTTCGGAATGGGACCCACGGGCGCGAAGGCCGAACCGGGCGTGACCCCGGACGCGGTGGCCTTCGCCCAGGTGGCGGCGCTGGAAGGCCCGGCGGGCGCGCTCGGGACCGGCATGCGCGCCGGCATCCTCGCCGCGTTCGAGGAAGCGAACCGCGCCGGCGGCGTGCACGGGCGCAAGGTGACGCTCGACAGCTTCGACGACGGGTATGAGCCCGACCGCGCCGTGTCCGAGGTGAAGTCGCTGATCGACGGCGGCGCGCATTTCGGCCTGATCGGCGCGGTCGGCACCCCGACCTCCAAGGCCGCCCAGCCCGCCGCGACCGCCGCGGGCGTGCCCTTCATCGGGCCGTTCACCGGCGCCGGCTTCCTGCGCGACCCGGGCCTGAAGAACGTCTGGAACCTGCGCGCCACCTACGCGGCCGAGACCGAGGCCTGGATCAAGCACCTGGTGGATGAGAAGGGGATGAAGACCATCGCCATCCTCTACCAGGACGACGGGTTCGGGCGCGTCGGCCTCGCCGGCGTCACCGCGGCGCTTGAAAAGCGCGGCATGACCCTGGCGGCCGAGGGCACCTACACCCGCAACACCACGGCGGTGAAGTCGGCCCTGCTCGACATCCGCAAGGCCAAGCCCGAGGCGGTGGTGATGGTCGGCGCCTACAAGCCGATCGCGGCCTTCGTGAAGCTGGCCCGCCAGCTGAAGATGGACCCGACCTTCGTCAACATCTCCTTCGTCGGCAGCCGCGCCCTGTCGGATGAGCTCGGCCCCGACGGCGCCGGCGTGATCATCAGCCAGGTGGTGCCGTTCCCGTGGAACGACGCCCTGCCGGTTGTGGCCGCCTACCAGGCCGCGATGAAGGCCGTGGACGCGGGCGCGCAGCCCAACTTCGTGACCCTCGAGGGCTATCTCGTCGGCCGCATGGCCCTCGCCGCGCTCGAGGCCGCGGGCCCCGAGCCGACCCGCGCGGCCTATCTCGCCGCCTTCGAAGGGCTCGGCGCGCTCGATTTCGGCGGCGTGACCGCCAGCTTCGGGCCGGGCGACAACCAGGGCCTCGACGACGTCTTCCTGACCCGCATGGACGGCGCCGGCGGCTTCGAACAGGTCGGCTCCGGCTCCTGACCCATCCCCCGCGCCCGACCCCCGACGGGGCCGGGCGCGTCCCCCGTTCCGCAGACCGCTGGCAGGGCTCCATGATCAAGCTCCACACCATCCGCGCCCGTCTCGTCGCCATGAACCTGGCGCTCGGCGCATTCACGCTCGGCGCCATCGGCGTCAGCTTCGTCGAGTTCTCGACGGTGGACGAGACTTTCGGCGAGATGCGCCAGAACAGCCTGCCGCAGGTCGACGCGAGCCTGCGGCTGCTGTCCAGCGGCGCGCGCATGGTGCTCCATCTCGGCCAGATCGGCACCTCCTCCGATCAGCAGAACATCCGCATGCACGCCGACGCCGCGCGCGAGGGCGTCGCCGAGGCGCAGGCCGCGCTGTCGGACATGTCGCGCGAGGCCCAGGACGCCGCCGGCCCGTCGCTCGAGGCGGCGAGCGCCTCGCTTGAAGATTTCGCCGCCGCGCAGGCCTCGAGCCTCGAGGCCGGGGCCCGCGTGAAGCAGGCGATCGCCGCGCTGTTCGCCGCCGCCAACGACGCGGGCGAGCTGCTGCTGGCCATCGAGAAGGACTCGGTCGTCGCCCTCGACGCCGCCGCCGCCCGCGCCTCGGGCGACATCACCGGCGCGCTCGACACGCTGGTGTCGCGCGACATGGCCCTGGCCGGCGCGGCGCTGGAGCTGCGGGCCGAGGTGAACCTGCTGTCCGGCGCCGCCGCCGCCCGCTCGCTGTCGCGCGAAGCGGGGCTGACCTCGATCCTCTCCGACCTCGAGACCGCCGCCGCGCGGCGCATCGGCGCGATCCTCGAAAGCCCGATCATGTCCCACATGGACGCGGACGCGGTCGAGAAGATCCGCGAGCTGATGCAGCTCAACGAAACCACGATCCGCGGCCCCGCCTGGCGCGAGCAGTTCCTGCGCGCCCGCGCCGCGGCCGATGCGGGCCTCGCCACCACCCTCGACGACGCGCTGTTCACGCTGGAGATCGGCGCGAGCGAGGCGGGCGAGTCCAACCGCGAGGCGGTGCGCCGCCTGCTGGAGGACGAGGTCGCCCAGTCCCGCGCCGTCTCCCGGCTGCGCTCCGAGCTCGGCGGTTTCCTGACCCTGGCCGTCACCGCCGCCACCGCCTCCGACATCGAAACCCTCGACGCCGCCGCCAAGCAGGCGCGCCGCGGCTCGATCCGCCTGACCGCCGCCAGCAAGGCGGGCGGCGAGGCCTTCGCCGCGATCCTCGAACGGCTGAAGGCCGCCGCCTCGCCGACCGACGGGCTGATCGCCCATCGCCGCGCCGCGCTCGAAAGCGAGATCCGCGCGCGCAACGAGCTGGAGCGGATGTCGGAGCTGCTGGCCGAGGTGGTCGCCGGCGCCGGCGCCCAGGGCGACAATGTGATGGAACGGCTCGACGCCGACGCCGTGCAGGTCTCGGACCGCACCGCAGGCGCGCTGCTCATCCTCTCGGGCGTGGCCCTCTCCGCCGCCGTCGTGACGGCGGGATCCATCCTGTTCGCCATCCGCGGCGTCGCCCGGCCGCTGTCGCAGCTGACCGGCGCCACCGCCCGCATCGCGCGCGGCGAGATGCGCCGCCTGACCGGCTTCGACAACCGCAAGGACGAGATCGGCCAGATGGCCGAGGCGCTCGAGGTGTTCCGCCAGAGCCTTCTCGACATGGAGCGGATGCGCGAGGAATCGGCCACGCGCGAGAAGGAGGAGGAGGAGCGCCGCGCCGCGATGTTCCACCAGCTGTCCGAGGAGATCGGCAAGGTCGTCGCCGCCGGCTCGCGCGGGGACTTCTCGCGCCGGGTCGAGGCGAAGTTCGACGACCCCGAGATCTCGGCGCTGGCCGCCGACGTCAACCAGCTGCTCGACGCCTCCAATTCCGGCCTCTCGGCCGCGCGCAAGGCGGTGTCGGCGCTGGCCAGCGCCGACCTGACCCAGCGGATGGAGGGCACGTTCCACGGCGATTTCGCCGCCCTGCAGCGCGACGTGAACGCCTCCTTCGACCGGCTGTGCGAGCTGGTCGGCACCATCCGCAGCGGCGTCGACGCCGCCGCCCGCCGGGCCGACGGGCTCAGCGGCGGCGCGCGGGAGCTCTCGCAGCGCACCGAGGGCCAGGCCGCGACGCTCGAGGAAACGGCGGCGGCGATGGAGGAGATGGCCGCGGCGATCAAGTCCAACGTCGACTCGCTCAACCGCGCCGAGGCGCTGTCCCGCGCCGTGTCGGAGAAGACCACTTCCGGCGGCTCCGCCGCGCGCGCGGCGGTGGAGAACGTGCAGCGGATCGAGCAGAGCTCCTCGCGCATCACCGACATCATCTCGGTGATCGAGGGGATCTCGTTCCAGACCAACCTGCTGGCCCTCAACGCCGCGGTCGAGGCCGCGCGGGCGGGCGAGGCGGGCAAGGGCTTCGCGGTCGTCGCCGCCGAGGTCCGCACCCTCGCCCAGCGCTCGGGCGAAGCGACCCGCAACATCACCGAGCTGATCGAGGAAAGCGCGGCGAGCGTGGCGGCGGGCGTCTCGAGCGTCGAGGCGACCGGCGCGGCGCTGCGGGAGATCGAGGAATCGGTCCAGCCGCTGATCGAGTCGCTGGCCGACATCGCCGCCGCGGGGCGCGAGCAGACCCAGGGCGTGGACGAGGTGAACCAGTCGGTCGCCGATCTCGACCAGGCCACCCAGGCCAACGCCGCCTTCGCCGACCGCTCCACCGGCGCGGCGACCGAGATGGTGCAGGAGCTCGACCGCCTCGAGCGGGTGGTGGCGGAGTTCCAGGTGAACGACGCCGACCGCTCCGCGGACAGGGACGCCCGGGCGGCCTGACCTGTGCAGGCCCTCGCCGCCCGCCCTCCAGCGCGGGTCGGCAGGCGGCCGGGCCGGGGGCGGCCAGGACGCCCCGGCCCCGGCCCTGGCCCTGGCCCTCGCCCCCACCCCAACCCGGACCACGGGACGGGGCGGCACGGGTCCTACAGCACGAGACGGGCCGGGGCGCGACACGCCCCGGCCCGTCCGCCGTTTCGGCGCGGCGCCGCCCGAGGGACGGCGACGCCTTCCGCGCAGTCCCGACCCGCCGGCGAGGGGGGGGAGGGCCCGGCGCGCGGCGCCGAACGGCGGCGCGGGGGCGCATCAACCCGGCCCGCCGGAACGGTCCGGGCGCCGGGGACGCGCCGCCGCGCCATCTCCGGGGACCGGGCGCGGACCGAGGCCGGACCGCGCCCCGCCCGTCAGGCCTCCACCGCCATCGCCACCAGCGCCTGGCGGTCGATCTTGCCGGTCCCCGTCTTGGGCAGCTCGGCAACGTAATCGACGATGCCCGGCCGCTTGTAGGGGGTCAGCCGCTCCTTCACGAAGGCCCGCAGCCGCTCGGTCGCCGCCGCATCGCCGCCGCCGTCGCGCAGCGCCACCACGGCGCGCAACGCGATCCGCTCATCCGCCAGCTTGTGCGCCAGCACCGCGCATTCCCGAACCTCGGGATGCTCGTTCAGGCACCGCTCCACCTCCAGCGGCCAGACCCATTGCCCCGAGACCTTCACCAGGTCATCCGCCCGGCCCTGGAAATAGTAATGCCCGTCCCGCGCGATGAAGCGGTCGCCGGTGTGGATCCAGTCGCCGCGCATCGTCTCGCGCGTCTTGTCGGGGCGGTTCCAGTAGCAGGGCGCGGAAGAATGCCCGCGCACCTCCATCACCCCTTCCTCGCCCGCGGCCACCTCGCGCCCGTCCGGGTCCACCAGCCGGATCTCGTAGCCCGGCACGCGGGCGCCCGCCGACCCGAGGCGATGATCGTCATGGGTGTTCGACAGGTACACGTGCAGCATCTCGGTGCTGCCCAGCCCCTCGGTCGGCCCGTGCCCGGCCAGCGCCTTCCACGCGCCATAGATCTCGGCGCTCAGCGTCTCGGCCGCGGACATCGAGCGGCGCAGGAAGGACAGGTCCTTCTCCGCCGCCCCCGGCGCATGGGCCAGCGCGGTGTAGAGGGTCGGCAGCCCGAAGAAGACGGTCGGCCGCCAGGTCTCCAGCGCCGCCCACACCATGTCGGGGCGCGGCTGGCCCGGGGTCAGCACCGAGGTCGCGCCGACCGAGAACGGGAACAGCAGCGAATTGCCGAACCCGTAGGCGAAGAACGCCTTCGGCACGGAATAGCAAATGTCCGACGGCTCCAGCTGCAGCACCCGCCGCCCGAAGGCCATGTCGGCATAGGCGAGGTCGTGGTGCATGTGGACGATCCCCTTGGGCCGCCCGGTCGAGCCCGAGGAATACATCCACAGCGCCATGTCGTCGGGGCCGGTGTCGGCGGCCTCCAGCGACTCGGGCATCCCCGCGGTGAAATCCACCTCGCACTGCTCGGACGCGCCGGCGGGCGTCCCGCCGACCAGCACGACCTTGGAGACGCGCGAGCCGGGGCGGGCCTCGGCCATCACCTCCTGGAAAGCGCCCTCGCAAACCGCGATCCGCGCGCCGCTGTCCTTGAGGAAATAGTTCAGCAGTTCCGCCCGGGTCTGGGTGTTGAGCAGCACCGGCACGAAACCCGCCCGCACCGCGCCGTAGAAGGCGGCGGCGAAGGCCGGGCCGTCATCGAGGAAGAAGGCGATCCGCTCGCCCCGCCGCAGCCCGAAGCGGGCGAAGGCATGGCCCCAGCGCGACGCCTCGGCGATCAACTCGGCATAGCTCAGCGTGCCGCCCGGGCCGGTGACGGCGGTCTTGTCCGGGTTGCGCGCCAGGTTCTGCCACAGGATCTCGGAGCAATTGGGGTGATCCGCGCGCCGGTAGCCGATCTCCACCGCGCCGGGCAGATCGTCGGCCACCGGGTCCACGATCGGATCCTCGGCATGGGCGGCCTCGTAGCGGGCGGTGAAATCGGGCGCCAGCTTGCGCATCCGCTCGAGGTCCACGCGGCCGGAGCGCGACAGGTAGTCGAAGGCGAAGTCGAGCGGCGGCAGGGCGATCTTCTCACCGAAATGCTCGTACCAGCGGGCCGAGGTGTTGGCGGCGTCGACGATCTTCTTCGCGATGGGCAGGCGCTCGGCCTGCCAGTTGGCCAGCGCCGCGTCCACGTCCGGCTCCGCGGCCAGGTGGGCGACCAGCGAGTTGACGTCCTCCATCGCCAGGCGCGTGCCCGAGCCGATGGAGAAATGCGCCGTGTGCGCGGCGTCGCCGAGGATCACCCGGCGCCCGGCCACCCAGTTCTCGCACCACAGCCGCGGGAAGTTGCGCCAGTGGGACTTGTTGCAGACCAGCTTCGCGCCCTGCAGCGCGTCCGCGAAGATCTCGCCGCACAGCGCCGCGCTCTCCTCCTCGGACATCCCGCCGAAGCCGTAAGCGTCGAAGGTGTCCGCCTCGCATTCCACGATGAAGGTGCTGCGATCCGGCGCGAAGCGGTAGTGGTGGGCGTTGAGCGGCCCCTTGTCGGTGTCGACGAAGGTCTGGGTCAGCGTGTCGAAGGGCCGGTCCGTGCCGAACCACGCGAAGTGGTTGGTGAATTCCTCCATCTTCGTGCCGAACGCCTCGGGGTCGCTGGCGCGGACCAGCGAGTTCAGCCCGTCGGCGCCGATCACCAGGTCCGCGTCCAGTTCCGCCAGGTCCGTCACCTCGGTGTCGAAACGGATGTCGATGCCGAGGCTCTCGGCCCGCTCGCGCAGGATCTCGATCAGCTCCAGCCGCCCGATGGCGGAGAAGCCGATCCCGTCCAGCACCTCCTGCCCCGCGGGCAGGTTCAACGTCATGTTCCGCCACCGCTCCATCGCCGGGGCGATCTGGTCATGGATCCACGGATCGTCCTGCTTGAGGAAATCCAGCGCCTGGTCCGAGAACACCACCCCGAAGCCGAAGGTGGCCCCGGCGGGGTTCCGCTCGGTCACGCGCAGGCGCAGATGCGGCATGGCCTTGCGCAGCAGGATGGCGGCGTAGAGGCCCGCGGGCCCCCCGCCGAGAATTTCGACGGAACTCAGCGTCATGCAATCCCCTCCCGGATTCGCTCGACAGATGTCGGCTGAAACCATAAGCTTCGTTCCGAAATGTGCAATGCCTTCTTCAATGTGGAAATCTCGATGCGCCATCACAGCCAATTCCGGGTCAGCTTCGGCGACTGCGATCCGGCGGGAATCGTGTTCTATCCCAACTTCTTCCGCTGGCTGGACGCGTGTTTTCACGAGTATCTCGCGGGCCATGGCGGGCATGAAAAGGTCTGCGAGTCCGTGGGCTCCATCGGCCTGGGGCTGATGGATGCAAGCGCGCGCTTCCGCCGCCCGGTGAAGCCCGGCGACGTGCTGACCGTCGTCATCACCGGCTTCGAATGGAGTGAGAAGAGCCTGACCCTGCGCTACGAGGGCCGCCTCGGCGACACCGTGGCGATGACCGGGACCGAGGTCCGCGGCATGTTCATCCGCACCGAAACCGGCCTGCGCGGCGGCGAGATGGCGCCGCTGCGGGCGATCCTCGACCCGGCATGAGCGGGGAGGAGGCAGGCAAGGCGCGCTCCGGCGCCCAGTCGCTGGACCTTGCGCTGGTGGTGCTGGGGGCGCTGCGCGACGCCGGGGGGCCCGCCGCGCTCTCGGACCTCGCGCGCGCCTGCGACATGGCCCCGAGCAAGGTGCACCGATACCTCGGCGCCTTCGTGCGCGCCGGGCTGGCGGCGCAGGTGGAGAAGTCCGGCAAATACACGCTCGGCCCCGGGGCGATGGCCCTTGGGCTGGCGGCGCTGGCGCGGCATGACTTCGTGAACGACGTGGCCGACGCGCTGCCCGAGCTCTGCGCCGCCACCGGGATGACCGGCCTCGTGTCGGTCTGGAGCCCCCAGGGCGCCGTCGTGGTGCGGTGGGAGCGGGCCGAGAGCCCGGCGGTGACCTCGATGGGTCTCGGCTCGGCGCTGCCGCTGCTGAACTCCGCGTCGGGGCGGGTGTTCCTCGCCTGGGGGGCCGAGGCGCCCCTGCGCGGCACGCTGGCGGCGGAGCTGAGCCGGGCGAAGAAGAACCCGCGGCTGGTCCCGGATCTCGAGCCGACGCAGGCCGGGGTGAAGGCGCTGCGGGAGCGCCTGCGCGGGCGCGGCTACGCGACGGTGGACGGCGATTTCATCCCCGGGCTGGTGGCGCTGGCCGCCCCGGTGCTCGACTGGCAGGGCGAGGCGCAGCTGGCGGTGACCCTGATCGGCTCGGACCCCGCTGCGCTGGACCCCGGCGGCCCGGCGGTCGCGGCGCTGACCGCTTTCGGCAAGGCGCATTCGGTGGGCTGATCCCCCTGCCCCAAGCCCCCTGCCCCGCGCGGCAAAGAAAAACCCCCGCCGGATCGCTCCGGCGGGGGTTTTCCGCGTCCATCAGGCCGAAATCAGCCGATGATGCCGTTCAGCGTGGCCGAGGGGCGCATCACGGCGGCGGTCTTCTCCGCGTCGCCATGGTAGTAGCCCCCGAGGTCCACCGCCGGGCCCTGCGCCGCGGCCAGCTCGGCCACGATCTTGTCGGCATTGGCGCGCAGCGCCTCGGCCACCGGGGCGAACTCCGCCTTCAGCTCGGCGTCCTTGTCCTGTGCGGCCAGCGCCTCGGCCCAGTAGAGGGCGAACCAGAAGTGGCTGTCGCGGTTGTCCGGTTCACCGACCTTGCGCGACGGCGAGCGGTTCTCGTCCAGCACGCCCTGGGTGGCGGCGTCGACCGCCTCGCCCAGCACGCGGGCCTTCTCGGAGCCCTTCTGGTCGGCGAGGAACTTGAAGCTCTCGCCCAGCGCGCAGAACTCGCCCAGCGAGTCCCAGCGCAGGTGGTTCTGCTCCTGCAGCTGCTGGACATGCTTGGGGGCCGAACCGCCGGCGCCCGTTTCGAACAGGCCGCCGCCGTTCATCAGCTTCACGATCGACAGCATCTTGGCCGAGGTGTTCAGCTCGAGGATCGGGAACAGGTCGGTCAGGTAGTCGCGCAGCACGTTGCCGGTGATGGCGATGTGGTTCTTGCCGGCGGTGATCGTCTCCAGCGCGCGGCGGGTCGCTTCGCGCGGGGCCATGATCTCGAACTTGTCCGCCACGCCGCGGGCCTCGAGGATCGGCTTGACGTACTTGATCAGCTCGGCGTCATGGGCGCGGTTGGCGTCCAGCCAGAACACCGCCTCGCAGCCTTCCGCCTTCTGGCGGTCGATGGCGAGGTTCACCCAGTCCTCGATCGGCGCCTTGCGGGCCGAGGCCGAGCGCCAGATGTCGCCCTGCTGCACCGCGTGCTCATGCAGCACCGTGCCGTCGGCCAGCACCATGCGCACGACGCCTTCGGAGGGCATCTCGAACGTGGTGGGGTGCGAGCCGTATTCCTCGGCCTTCTGCGCCATCAGCCCGATGTTCTGCACCGCGCCGGCGGTGGCGGGGTTCAGCTTGCCGTTCTGTTTGAAGAACTCGATCGCCTCGTCATAGACGGTGGCGTAGGAGCTGTCGGGGATCACGCAGACGGTGTCGTGCTGCTTGTCGTCCGGGCCCCAGCCCTTGCCGCCGTCGCGGATCAACGCGGGCATGGAGGCGTCGATGATGACGTCGGACGGCACGTGCAGGTTGGTGATCCCCTTGGCGGAGTTCACCATGTACATCGGCGGGCGCGCGGCGTTGCAGGCCTCGATCTCGGCCATGATCTCGGCGTCGTCCTTCACCCGCTCCAGCAGGTCGCCCATGCCGGAATTGGGGTTCACGCCCAGCGCCTCGAGCCGCTCGCCGAATTTCTGGAACACCGGCTGCAGCCAGGCGCGCACGGCATGGCCGAAGATGATGGGGTCCGAGACCTTCATCATGGTGGCCTTCATGTGCAGCGAGAACAGCACGCCGTCGTCCTTGGCGGTGTTGGCGATCTCGTCCAGCAGGAACTTGTGCAGGGCGGTCGCGGACATGAAGGTCGCGTCCACCACGGTCCCGGCGGGGTAGGAGACTTTCTTCAGCTCGGTCTTCGACCCGTCGGCGCCCTCGAACACGATGGTCGCCTCGGCGGCGTCCCCGAGGGTCGCGGACTTCTCGTTCGAATAGAAGTCGTTCGCGCCCATGGTGGCGACGCGGGTCTTGCTGTCGGCCGTCCACTCGCCCATGCGGTGCGGGTTGGCCTGGGCGAATTTCTTCACCGCGATGGCGGCGCGGCGGTCCGAGTTGCCCTCGCGCAGCACCGGGTTCACGGCCGAGCCCTTGATGCCGTCATAGCGGGCGCGGATCTCTTTCTCTTCGTCCGTGGCGGGCTCCTCGGGGTAATCCGGCAGGGCGTAGCCCTGGGACTGGAGCTCCTTGATCGCGGCGACGAGCTGCGGGACCGAGGCGGAGATGTTCGGCAGCTTGATGACGTTGGCTTCCGGGGTCTTCACCAGCTCGCCCAGCGCGGCGAGGTCGTCGTTCTGGCGCTGCTCTTCCGTCAGGCTCTCGGGGAAGGTCGCGATGATGCGGCCGGCCAGCGAGATGTCCATGGTCCCCACCGAGATCCCGGCGGCGGACGCGAACTTGCGGATGATCGGCAGGAGCGACGCGGAGGCCAGCTCCGGCGCTTCGTCCACCTTGGTGTAAATGATGTCGGGCGTGTTCGAGTCGGCCATGATTCACCACCTTTGTCCTTGGGCGCGCGGAAGCTAGCCGACGGGGGCGCCACGGTCTACAGCCGTATACAGGGGCGTGCGGCCATGTCGCTATCCGGGGATCAGCGGTCGGAGGCGGTCGGTCGCTGCGGCGTGCTTCCGGGGCGCAGTCTGCGCGCCCGGGGCCATGACCGCAACGGGCCGCCCCTGCGTCACAGGGGCGGCCCGGGGCTCGGCGCGCAGCGGCCCAAAGGCGTCACAGCGGCGGCAGCGCGCCCTTGTGCAGCACCACGGCGCTGGCGCAGGCATGGCCCGCGCGCACGGCCTCTTCCGCCCCCGCGCCGGTCAGGCGGGCGGCGAGGAAGGCGCCGTTGAAGCTGTCGCCCGCGCCGGTGGTGTCGACGGGGGTCACCTTCGGCAGGTCCGACAACTCCGCCGCGCCATCGGGGCCGGAGACGAGCACCGTCCCGCCGCCATTCTTCACCACCACCTCCCGCGCCCCGGCGGCGTGCAGACGCGCCGCGGTGGCGTGGATGTCGGCGTCGCCGAAGGCCGCCGCCTCGTCGTCGAAGCTCGGCAAGGCGATCGAGGCCGCGCCCGCGGCGGCGGTCAGCGCGGCGCGCATGGCCGCCGCATCCTCCCACAGCGCCGGGCGGATATTGCCGTCGAACACCACGGCCGCGCCCGCGTCCCGCGCCCGCGCCATCGCCGCGATCAGCGCCGCGCGCCGGTCGGGCGCGAGGATCGCCAGGGTGATGCCCGAGACATGGATGCAGGCGGCCTGCCCGAAGGCAGCGCTCAGCGCGCCCTCGTCATCGGCCAGCAGCCGCGCGGCCGAGCGGTCGCGCCAATAGGTGAAGCTGCGCTCCCCGTCCTTCAGCGCGATGGCGTAGAGGCCGGGGCGGCGCGAGGGGTCGCGGGCGATGAACCCGGTCTCCAGCCCCCGCGCCTCGGCGGCGGCGGCGATTCGGTCCGAGAACGGGTCGGTCCCGAGGCGGGTGAAATAGCCCACGCGCCAGTCCGCGGGCAGCGCCCGGCGCGCGTGGCAGGCGGTGTTGTAGGTGTCGCCCGCCACGCCCTCGCGCCACAGGCCGGGGCCGTCGCCCGAAAGCTCGACCATCACCTCGCCGACGGCGAGGAACAGCTTGCCCGGTCCGGCGGCCATCACGCCGCCTCCCGCGCCGCCGCGTCCGCTTCCGCTTCCGCCGCGGCCTTCATCCCGCGCGACAGCATCAGGGCCAGCGCGCATTCCACCTCGGCCGCCCACTCGGGCGACCCGCGCAGCGCGTCGGGGAACAGGCCCGGCAGGCCCGCCAGGGCGTCGCGGATGCCCGCGGCCCCCTGCACGCCGCGCAGCGCGGCCTTTATCTCGGCCTCGCGCGGGTCGTTCAGCGGGTGGTCGCGCCCGTCGTCGCACACCCCCATCGCCCAGCGCATCCAGGCGGCGGCGGCGAAGGCGAAGGGGCGCAGGGGCTGGCCCGCCTCCAGCGCGTCCACGGCGGGGGCGAGGATCCGCTGGGGCAGCTTCTCGGTCCCGTCCATGGCGATGTGGCGCGTGGCATGGGCGATGGCGGGGTTGGCGAAGCGGGCGGCCAGCGCCTCGGCATAGGCCGGAAGGTCCGCGCCCGGCATCGGCGGCAGCGTCGCCGCGGCGGCGGCCATGTGGCGGCGCACCAGCAGCGCCAGCGCCGGGTCGGCCATCACGTCGCGCACGTATTCGACATGCGACAGCGCGCCGACATAGGCCATCATCGAATGCGCGCCGTTGAGCATCCGCAGCTTCATCGCCTCGTACGGGGCAACGTCCTCGACGAACTGCGCGCCGCCGGCCTCCCAGTCGGGACGGCCGGTGGGGAAGTCATCCTCGATCACCCACTGGAAGAAGGGCTCGGTCTCGATGGCGCCGAGATCCGCGCAGCCGGTCAGCCGCTCGGCGTCGGCCAGCGTCGCCCCGGTGGCGGGCGGCGTGATGCGGTCGACCATGCAGGAGGGGCAGGCCATCTCGGCGCGCATCGCCTCGGCCAGCGCGCCGTCGCCGGCGCGCATCGCGAAATCGACCAGCGCGCCCTTCAGCAGCTTGCCGTTGTCGGGAAGGTTGTCGCAGCACAGCACGGTCAGGAAGGGCAGCCCGGCGGCGCGGCGCAGCCGCTGCGCCTCGACCACCAGGCCCAGCGCGCCCGTCGGGCTGCGCGGATCGGCGAGGTCGGCGGCCACGGCGGGATGCGCCGGGTCGCAGCCCCCCGCGGCGCGGGAGAGGCCGTAGCCCTTCTCGGTGATCGTCAGCGTGACGATGCGGGTCCCGGGCGCGGCCATCCGGGCCAGCGCCTCGGCCGCCGCGCCGTCGCCGCCCGCGGCCCCGGCCAGCGCGCCGATCACCCGCGCCGACAGCGCCTCGCCCCGCTCGAGCAGGGTGTAGAGGCCGTTCTGCGGGCCCAGCGCCTCGGCCGCCGCGGCGCTGCGCAGGGACGCGGCCCAGATCCGCCAGTCCCCGCCCGAGGCCGAGAGCGCGTCGCAGGTCGCCGCCGCCTGGTGGGCGCGGTGGAAGGCCCCGAGGCCGAGATGCACGATCCCGACGCCATGCGCGGCCGGGACATAGGCGGGCAGGCGCACGCCGGGCGCGACCTGCGACAGGTCCGAAAGCCGCGCGGTCATTGCGCCGCCTCCGCCCCGCCCATAAGGCGCGAGAGCCCCGCCTCGACCCCGCGCAGCTCGGCCAGCCCGCGCAGGCGGCCGATGGCCGGGTAGCCCGGCTGCGCCTTGCGCGTCAGGTCGTCGAGGATGTCCTGCCCGTGATCGGGCCGCATCGGGATGTTCCAGTCGGCGCGGCCCTCGGCGCGGCGGCGGGCTTCCTCTTCCAGCACCGCGTGGATCAGCGCCACCATGTCGGTGTCGCCGCCGAGATGCTCGGCCTCGTGGAACGACCCGCGGATGTCGTCGCTTTCGCGGGTCACGTTGCGCAGGTGCAGGAAATGCACCCGGTCCCCGAGGCGGCGCATCATCCCCGGCAGGTCGTTGTCGGGCCGCGCCCCGAGGCTGCCGGAGCACAGCGTCACGCCGTTGGCGGGGCTGTCCACGGCGTCGAGCACCTGTCGGTACTGCGCCTCGGTCGACATGATCCGCGGCAGGCCCAGCAGCGGGAAGGGCGGGTCGTCCGGGTGGCAGCACAGGCGCATCCCGATCTTCTCGGCCTCGGGGGTCACTTCCTCGAGGAACGCCACCAGGTTCGCGCGCAGCGCGTCCTCGGACATGTGGGCGTACTCGGCCAGGTGCGCGCGCACGTCGGCCAGCGTCATGTTGTCGGCCGCGCCGGGCAGGCCGAAGGCGACGTTGTTCGCAAGCTGCGCCTGGGTCGCGTCATCCATCGTCGCGAACCGGGCGGCGGCGGCCTCGCGCACACCTTCGGGGAAATCCTCGGCCGCGCCCGGACGGGCCAGCACGTGGATGTCGAAGGCGGCGAAGTCGACCAGGTCGAAGCGCATGCAGGTCGCGCCCGTGGGCCGCCGATGCGCGAGGTCCGTGCGGGTCCAGTCCAGCACCGGCATGAAGTTGTAGCAGATCACCTCGATCCCCGCCGCGCGCAGGTTGCGCATCGACGTGATCCAGTTGGCGACATGGGCGCGCCAGTCGCCCGCCTGCTTCTTGATCGATTCGGAGACCGGCAGGCTCTCGACCACCTCCCAGGCGATGCCGGAGGGCGCGCCGTCCTTCATCCGGCCGATCTCGGCCTGCCGCTTCGCGATCTCCCCGGGCGTCCACACGTCGCCCGTGGGCACGTGGTGAAGGGCGGAAACCACCCCCTGCACGCCCGCCTGGAGCATGTCGTCGATCGAGACCAGATCCCGGGGTCCGAACCATCGCCAGGTCTGCCGCATGCCGCGTCCTCCGCTGTCCCGCCCTCTCTCGCGGGGCGGGATCGTTTTCCGTGATGTCGCCCCCAGAGTTAGCAGAACGGAAAGGAGTTGACTAGTATGGAAGTATGGCGGATACAGGGGACGGGAGACCGACATGACCGAACTGTCCAACCACGACTGGAGCATCTCGCAGGGCGAGGCCGCGGGGCCGCAGCTTCACCGGATTCTGCGTGAGCAGATCGTCCGCGGAGATCTGGCGCCGGGGGTGCGGATCTCGGAGGCCGAGATCGCCCAGCGCTTCGGACTCAGCCGGCAGCCGGTCCGGGAGACTTTCATCAAGCTGAGTGAAGAAAAGCTTGTTGAAGTCCGTCCCCAGCGCGGAACTTTCGTTAAAAAGATAGAGGTCCAGGCCGTCGTGCAGGGCCGCTTCGTGCGCGAGGCGGTGGAGGCCGACATCGTGCGCCAGGCCGCCGAACTGGCCCGCCCCGAGGACATCGCCCGCCTCAAGGAGCTGATCGAGGCCCAGCACCGCGTCCAGGACGACTCGGACGCGTTCATCGTGCTGGACGAACAGTTCCACCGCGCCATCGCCGCCATCGCCGACAAGGAATACGCCTGGTCGCTGGTGCAGGGCCTCAAGACCCAGATGGACCGCGTCCGCCACATCAGCGCGCGCCAGTTCCACATCGGCAAGCTGGTGATCCAGCACGCCGCCATCGCCAAGGCGATTTCCGAACGCGACGCCGACGCCGCCGAGAAGGCGATGCGCGGCCACCTGCGCGAAGTGCTGCGCGACCTGCCCCAGGTCGCCGCCGCGCGTCCCGAATTCTTCGACGGGACCTTCGGCTGACGGCGCCCTGCCGATCAGCCGCCCGTCGGGGGGAGAGAAACGAGAAAAACCGGAGGAACCCATGTTCAAATCGATCCGCACGGGCGCCGTCGCCCTCGCCGCGCTGGCCGCCGTCGCCGCCGCCCCCGCCTGGGCCGCGGACCTGACCCTCAAGCTCGGCCACCTCGCCAACGAGCAGAACGCCTGGCACAAGGCCGCCGTGAAATTCGGCGAGGAGCTGGCCGCGCGCACCGACGGCCGCATCGCCGTCGAGATCTACCCGAACGAGTCGCTCGGCAAGGAGATGGACCTCATCAACGGCATGCAGCTGGGCACCGCCGACATGACCATCACCGGCGAATCGCTCCAGAACTGGGCCCCGATGGCCGCCCTGCTGGCCGTCCCCTACGCCTACAAGTCGCTCGAGCACATGGACGAGGTCGCCGGCGGCGAGATCGGCGAGCAGATCAAGGCCCAGATCGTGGAGCGCGCGCGCATCCGCCCGATCGCCTATTTCGCCCGCGGCCCGCGCAACCTGACCTCGAACCGCCCGATCGCCCACCCGGACGACCTGGACGGGCTGAAGATGCGCGTGCCGAACGTGCCGCTCTTCGTCGACGTGTGGAAGGCGCTCGGCGCCCAGCCGACCCCGATGGCCTTCTCCGAGGTGTTCACCTCGCTGCAGAACGGCGCCATCGGCGCGCAGGAGAACCCCCTCGCGCTCATCCGCTCGGCCAACTTCAACGAGGTCCAGTCCCACGTGAACCTCACCCAGCACGTGCGCTCCTGGATCTACCTGACGATCTCCGAGCTCGCCTGGAACAAGCTGTCGGATGAGGACAAGGCCCACGTGATGGACGCCGCCGCCGCCGCCCAGGCCTATGAGCGCGAGCTGTTCCTCGCCTCGCTGGCCGAGGACCGCGCGTACCTTGAGGGCAAGGGCATGACCTTCACCGAGGTCGACGGCGCCGCCTATGCCGCCAAGGCCAAGGACGCCGTGCTCGCCAACGTCAACGACGAGATCAAGCCGATCGTCGAAGGCCTGTTCGCCGAATAAGGCGCACCCCCTCCGCGCGGCGGGCCTTGGGCCGAGGCCCGCCGCGCGGTCGCGACCCGGTCCGGGGCCCCAACGCCCCGGGCCGGATCGCTCCCAGACCCGAACGCCCGCCGCCCCGCGCCCCCCCTCGGCGCAGGCGGGGCGGGCCGAGGGCCCCGGACCTTCCCCCCGCGCGCGGCGCCCCTCCCCCCACGAGGGCCGCGGGCGCGCCGTCCGGGGCCCGAACCTTCGCCTCACCCGGCCCGTCTTCCGCCGGGCCCAGGCCGCGCCGGGCCGTCCCGCCCGCCGCACGCGTCCGCCTCAGCGGTCCCGGTCCTTCTGCCCCGGGGTCCCGCGCCCAAGCGTCCCCCCCGGGCCGCCCGACCCGCCCCGCCCGCCGCGCCGACCCGGCAAGGCGCGGGCCGGGCCGGGCGGCCCGCCCGCTTCCCGCCCGCGCGGGCCCGGACCCCGGGCCATGGCGCGGGCCCCGCCTCCGCGGCGCCCGGGGCCGGATCCGGCCGGGGCGCCCGCCCGCCCCGCCCGGGCCCGTCCGCGCGCCGCGCCCCTCCGCAGGGGCGCCGCCGCGGGGCCCCGGGCGATCCGCCCATGATCCGGCCGCCGCACGGCCGCGCCAGCCAACCGGAATCCCATCCCATGCAACGCCTGCTCGCCGTCGCGACCGGGGCCTGCCGCATCGCCGCCGGCCTCGCCTTCGCGGTCCTGATGGGCGCCGTGCTGACCCAGGTGGTCGGCCGCGTCATCATCCAGGACAGCCCCGTCTGGACCGAGGAGCTGACCCGCTACGCGCTCCTCTTCCTCGCCGCCTTCGGGCTCGGCCCCGCGCTGCTGTCCGGCGATCTCGTGAACGTCGACATCGTGTGCGAGGCGCTTCCCGGGATCGCCCCGAAGGTCCTGCGGGTGATCTGCGCCCTGCTGACCGCCGGGATGTGCGGGCTGCTGGTCATGCCCGCCTGGCAGTACACCTCGATCGGCGCCTTCCAGACCTCCCCCGCGCTCGGCGTGCGGATGGACTTCATCCACGCCTCGGTGCTGGTGATGCTGGTCTCGCTCGGGCTCTTCTCGCTGCTGCGCGCGGCGGCCGAAATCGCGGGCGTCGACACCCGCCCGCAGGAGGACGCGTGATGGAGCTTTTCGCGCTGATCGGAACCTTCGTGGGCGGGCTGATCATCGGCCTGCCGGTGGCGGTGACGCTGGGGCTGGCCTCGATGGCCTATATCCTGCTCGCCGGGCTGCCGCTGGTGGTGATCCCGCAGAAGATGTACGCGGGCATGGACGTGTTCGTGCTGCTCTGCATCCCGGGCTTCATCCTGGCGGGCAACCTGATGAACGCGGGCGGGATCACGGAACGCATCGTGCGCTTCGCCACCGCCCTCGTGGGCTGGCTGCGGGGCGGGCTGGGCCTGACCAACGTCGCCGCCTCGATGCTGTTCGGCGGCGTGTCGGGCACCGCGGTGGCCGACGCGGCCTCCATCGGCGGCATGATGATCCCCGGCATGAAAAAGGCGGGCTACCCGGCCGATTTCTCCGCCGCGGTGACCGCCGCGTCCTCGACCGTCGGGCCGATCATCCCGCCCTCGGTGCCGATGATCATCGTCGGCGCGCTGTCGGGGATCTCGGTGGGCAAGATGTTCCTGGCGGGCGCCATCCCGGGCCTGCTGATGGGCGTCGCGATGCTGTTCACCACGTGGTTCATCGCCCGGCGCAACAACTATCCGCGCCAGCCCTGGCAGGGGATGGGAGAGCTGGGCGCGAGCTTCCTCGGCGCCTTCTGGGCCCTCGCCATGACGGCGCTGATCGTGGTCGGGCTGCTCTCGGGCATCGCCACGCCGACCGAGACGGCGGTGATCGCCACCGTCTACGCCTTCTTCGTCGGCGCCTTCATCTATCGCGGCCTGCCGATCCGCAAGGTACCGAAGATCGTGATGGACAGCGCGACCTCGGCCGCCGCCATCCTGGCGCTGGTGGGCTTCGCCAACGTCTTCGGCTGGATCCTGGTGTCCGAGCGCATCCCGCAGATGATCGCCGACGGGGTGCTGTCGATCACCGACGACAAGCTGCTGGTGATCCTGCTGATCAACCTGCTGCTGCTGTTCGTCGGCATGTTCATGGAGACGATCGCGGCGCTGATCATCCTGTTCACGCCGCTGCTGGCGCTGGCCACGGCGGTGGGGATCGACCCGCTGCACTTCGCGACCTTCGCGGTCCTGAACCTGATGATCGGCCTGACCACGCCCCCCGTCGGCGTCTGCCTCTTCGTCTGCGCCAACATCGCCCGCCTGCCGCTGGCGCCGGTGATCAAGGCGATCATGCCCTATCTTCTGACCAATATCGCGGTCCTGCTGCTGGTGAGCTACTTCCCCGTGTTCTCCACCTGGCTGCCCGCGACCCTGATGAAATGAGCGAGCCCATGGAAACGCGCGTCTGCCGTCTTCACGCCGTCCACGACCTGCGGGTCGAGAGCGAGCCCGTCGCCCCGCCCGCCGCGGGCCAGGTCCTGCTGCGCCTGCGCGCCGGGGGGATCTGCGGGTCCGACCTTCATTATTTCCACGAGGGGGGCATCGGCGCCATCCGCGTGCGCGAACCCATCATCCTCGGGCACGAGGCGGCGGGCGAGGTCGAGGCGCTCGGCGAAGGGGTCGAGGGGCTCAAGCCCGGCCAGCTCGTCGCCATCAACCCCTCGCGCCCCTGCGGGGAATGCCGGTTCTGCGCCGAGGGAACCCCGCGCCAGTGCCTGTCGATGCGCTTCAACGGCTCGGCGATGTTCCTGCCGCACACGCAGGGCCTGTTCCGCGAGCGGATCGTGGTCGACGCCGCCCAGTGCGTGCCGATGGCCCCGGGCGTCTCCGCCTCCGCCGCCGCCTGCACCGAGCCGCTGGCCGTGTGCCTGCACGCCCGCAACCTCGCCGGGGACCTGTCGGGCAAGCGGGTGCTGGTGACCGGCGCCGGCCCCATCGGCGCCCTCTGCGTCGCGCTGGCGAAAAGCGGCGGCGCGGAGGAGGTCGTCGTGACCGACCTGCAGGACGCGGTGCTGGACGTGGCGGCGAAGATGGGCGCGGACAAGACGGTCAACGTCCTCTCCCAGGCCGATGCGCTTGCGCCCTACGCCGAGGAAAAGGGCGCCTTCGACGTGGCCTTCGAATGCTCGGGCGCCGGTCCCGCGATCAAGACCTGCCTCGAGACGCTGCGCCCCGGCGGCACGCTGATGCAGGTCGGCATGGCGGGCGAGGCGACCGTCCCCCTCGGGATGCTGGTGGCGAAGGAGATCAAGCTGCGCGGCGCCTTCCGCTTCGACCGCGAGTTCGCCGCCGCCGCCGGGCTCATCTCCTCCGGCGCCATCGACGTGACGCCGATGGTCACCGGGACCTTCCCGCTCTCGCAGGCGAAGGAAGCGTTCGAGACCGCCGGCGACCGCACCCGCGCGGTGAAGGTCCACCTGTCGTTCTGACGACCGGCGCGCGGGGGGCGCTCAGGCCCCCCGCCGCTCCACCTTGCTGCCCGCGGGCGTCTTGCGCACGTAGAACCCGTTCGGCGCCGCCTCCTGCACCAGGGGGACGTGCGAGATCAGCCCCACCGCCCGCGCCCCGCCCGCCAGGTCTTCCAGCGCCTGCAGCACCTGTTCCAACGTCCCCGAGCCGTCCTCGGCGTCGAGGCTGCCGAACCCCTCGTCGATGAAGATGGTGTCGAGCCGCACCTTCCCCCCGGCGCTTTCCACGACATCCGCCAGCCCCAGCGCCAGCGCCAGCGCGGCGATGAAGGTCTCGCCGCCAGAAAGCGTCGCCGTGGGCCGGGCGCGGCCGGTGTGCAGGTCGAACACCTCGATCCCGAGGCCGCGGCGCGCGCGCCCGCCCGTCGCCTCCTCCTCGCGCCGCAGGCGGTAGCGGCACGCGGACATGGGCTGCAGGCGGCGGTCGGCGGCCGCCAGCACCCGGTCGAACATCGCGCCGATGGCGTAGGTCTCGAGGTCCATCCGCAAATCGTTCCCCGCGTCGCAGAGGGCGGCGAGGCCGCGCAGGGGCCCGGTCTCCTCCTCCAGCCTGTCGAGCCGCGCCAGCTCCTCGGCCAGCGCCTCGCGCAGGCGGATCAGGGCCGCGCGGGCGGTCTCCGCCGCGGCGCGGGCGTCGGCGGCGGCTTTCAGCGCGGCCTCCGCCTCCGCCTCGGCGGTCTCCAGCGCGGGGAGGTCGGGGCGCTCCTGCCCCGCCACCGCCTGCGCCGCGGCCTCGGCCTTGGCGGCGGCGGCGGCGCGGGCGGTCCTGTGCGCCTCCACCGCCGCGCGGTCGGCGTCCAGCGTCGCGATCTTCGGCTTCAGCGCGGCATAGGCCTCGGCGTCCAGCCCCCGTTCCGAGAGGCGCGCGGCGAAGAGCTCCGCGGCCTTCTGCGCCCGCCCTTGCGCGCCTGCCAGCGCCGTGCGGGCGGCGGCCTGCGCGCCCGCGGCGGTCAGCGCGGCCTCGCGGGCCGTGCGCTCGGCGGTCTCGGCGGTTTCCAGCGCCTTGGCGGCCTCGGCGACGGCGCGGTCGGCTTTCGCGCGCGCGGCTTCCAGCGCCGCGGGATCCCGCAGCGCCTCGGGCGCCGCCGACAGCGCCTGTTTCAGCGTCGCGGCGGCGGCGGCGGCCTCGGCCTGCGCCTCGGACGCCGCTGCGCGGGCGGCGTCGCGCGCGCCCTCCGCCGCCTCCTGCGCCGCGGCGAGGTCCGAGAGACGCGCCTCCGCCGCCCCCACGTCCTGCGCCGGGCCCAGCGCCTTCAGCGCCGCATCCGCCGCGCGCCACTCCGCCCGCAGCGCCTCGGCGGGTCGCCCCGGCGCCTCCAGCCCCGCCAGCCGCTCCTGCCGGTCCTGCAGCAGCCTGCGGGCGGCATCCAGCGCCCCGGCGGCCTGTGCCAGCGCGTGCTGCGCGGCGTCGCGGGCCGCGCGCGCCTTGCGGAACCCGGCGTCGAGCCCGGCATGCCCCTCGGCCCCCCGCGCCGGGGCCGGGTGCTCGCAGCCCCCGCAGACCGGGCACGGCGCGCCAGGTTCCAGCGACGCCGCAAGGTGCTGCGCCTGCGCCGCGGACAGCGCCCGTTCGGCGGCGTCATGGGCGGCATCCGCGGCCTTCGCCGCCGCCTCGGCCTTCGCGTGGCGCGCCTCGGCCGCCTCCAGGTCCTTCTGCGCGGCGGCCAGCTCCGCCGTCGCCTTCTCCTGCGCCGCCGCCTCGCGCCCCTGCGCGGCGAGCCGGTCGCACAGGGCCGAGAGGCGGGCGCGCTCGGCCTCGGCCTTCCGCATCCCGGCCAGCGCCGCGTCCTGCGCCCGGCGCGCGTCGGCGGCCTCCTGCGCGTGTTTCTCCGCGTCCCCGGCCTTGTCCCGCGCCGCCTTGGCCCGCCCCTCGGCGGCGGCGGCCTCCTGCGCCAGCCCGGCGGCGGCCTCCAGCACCTCGGCATGGCGGGCGAGCGTCTCCGCCTCGGCCCGCAGCGCCTCCCGCTCCGGCGCCTTCGCCCGTTCTGCGTCCAAGGCCCCGGCGGCCTTCGCGGCGGCCCCCGCCGCCTTTTCCGCCGCCGCCTCGGCGGCCTCCAGCGCCGCCTGCGCCTCCTGCGCCTCCTGCGCGGCGTCGTCCCGCGCGGTCTCCACGTCCAGCAGCTCCGCGGCCTTGGCGGCGCGCTGCACCCCGGCCTCCAGCGCCGCGACCTCGTCATCCTTCGCGGCGATCCCGGCCAGCGCCGCGGCGGCGGTTTCCGAGGCGGCGAACAGCCCCTCGATCCGCCGCGCCTCGGCGGCGGCGCCGCGGGCGCGTTTCGCAGCGTCCCCCGCCCCGGCCTCGGCCTTCTTCAGCGCGGCCACTTCCTCGCCCGCCGCCTCGATCCCCCCGGCCAGCGCCTCGACGCTCTCGAACCCTTCCGCCTGCAGGCGCCCGGCGCAGACGGCCCGCGCCTCGCGCACCTCCCGCTCGGCGCCCGCCGCGTCTTCCTTCAACTGCCGCGCCAGGCGGCTGTAGAGCGAGACGTCGAACAGGTCCTTGAGGATCTTCAGCCGGTCCTTGGAATCCGCCGCCAGGAACGCCTCGAACCGGCCCTGGGGCAGCAGCACGATGCGCCGGAACTGCTCGGGGCCGTAGCCGAGCAGGTCCTTCGCGGCGTCGTTCACCGTCTTGACCTTCTTCTCGGCGATGACCTTGCCGGGATTGGCCTCGTCGATCTCCTCCAGCGCCATGCCGGTGGCGTCGAACAGGAACGCCTTGTGCGCCTCCTTCGTCTCGCCGCCGCCGCGTTTCGCCGGGCGCATCTGTTCCGGCGCGCGCCGCATGACATAGCGCTTGGGGCCGATGTCGAACACCAGCTCCACCTCGGTCGGCAGGTCGGCGGGGGACAGGTCCGAGCGCAGCGAGCGCGGCTCCTGCTCCTCCCGCGCCGGCTCGCCGAACAGGGCGAAGGTGAGGGCGGAGAAGATGGTGGACTTGCCCGAGCCCGTCGGCCCGTAGACCCCGAACAGCCCCGAGGCGGCGGCGGCGCGGAAATCCACGACCTCCCGCCCCGCGAAGGGGCCGAAGGCCTGCATGGTCAGGCGAAGGGGCCTCATGCCTCGTCCTCCTTGCGCTTGAGGGCGCCGAGCGCGCGGGCCAGCAATTCGGTTTCCCGCGCGTCCGGGCCTATCCCGCGCACGGTCTCGAGGAAGCCGCCCAGCACCTCCATCGGGTCGGCGGGGCGTTCGGGGGCGGCGAGGGCCGATTTCGCCTCGGGCGCGCGCAGGCTGCGCAGGTGGGTCAGGCGGCAGGCGTTGGGGAACACCTCTCGCAGCCGCCGCATCGGATCGACCGGGGGCGCGTCGTCGGTCAGCTCCGCCGCCACGATGTCGTCCGATTGCGGCAGGGCCAGCAGCTCCGCCATCGTGCCGCGCAGCAGTCGCACGGCCCGGAGGGGGGTAAAGGGCAGTTCCTCGATGCGCGCGACGCCCTCGGGGCCGAGCTCCACCAGCGACATGGATTTCGCCGCCCCCGCCTCGTCGAAGCCGAAGGCCAGCGGGGCGCCGGAATAGCGGATATGGGGCGCGGTCACGTGCTGGGGCCGGTGCAGGTGGCCGAGCGCGACGTAATGCGCGCCGTCGAAGGCCGCCGCGTCCACCGTCTCGATCCCGCCGACGGCGAGGGGGCGTTCCGTCTCCCCCGCCGCGCCGCCGGCGACGAAGGCATGGGCGACGACGACATGGCGCGCGCCCTCGGGGACCGCGCGGCGGGCGGCCGCCATCTGCGCCGCGATCACGTCATGGGGCGTGGCGATGGACGGGTCCCCCAGCGCCTCCCGCGCCGCGTGCTCATAGACGAAGGGCAGCGCCGAGACCGCCACCGGCCCGTGCGCGTCGTGCAGCAGCATCGGCGGCTCCTCCGCCGTCGCCGCCCCGCGGATCAGGGCGCGGGCGGGGTCGGTGAAGGCGGCCATCGCCTCGATCCGGTCCGGCCCGTCATGATTGCCCGAGATGATGGCGACGGCGGTCTTCGTCGCCGCCACCCTTCGCAGGAAATCGTTGAACTGCCGCTGGGCCGAGGCCGGGGGCTGGGCGCGGTCGAACACGTCCCCCGCGACGATCAGCAGCTCGGGGCCGTGCGCGTGGATCGCCGCCAGCACCTGGTCCAGCGCGTCCTGCTGGTCCGCCTCCAGCGACAGGCCGTTGAACTGGCGGCCGAGATGCAGGTCGGCGGTGTGCAGGATGCGCATGAAGCTCTCCGGGACGCGGGCGGGGCATTGGTTGTAGGCCCCCGCCGCGCCGCCCCTCAAGCCCTGATCCTGGCCCCGATCAGGGCCCAGATCACGGCAGGTACGCCCCGTGCTCCAGCAGCCGCCGCTCGTGGGTCGAGATCCGCTCCCCCGCCTCGGCCGAGCCCGCGGCCATCTCCGCCACCAGGATCTCGGCCAGCGCGAAGGCGGGGGCGAGGGACGGGAGCATCTGCGGCCCCTCCATCATCGGGGTGAACACGATCTCGGCCCCCTCGGCCACCGGCGAGGCGTAGCTGTCGGTGATCGCGATCACCTTCGCCCCGCGCCGCCGCGCCAGCGCATGGGCGCGCACGGTCTCGGTGGAATAGAGGCGGAAGGTCATCGGGATCACCACGTCGTCCGGCCCGCAGCCCACCAGCAAATCGGCGATGCCGCCGGGATGCGAGGAGGCGGGCTCGAACCCCGGAAACGCCATGCGCCCCGTGTAGGCCAGGTAATGCGCCAGCGCGTGGCAGGAGCGCACGCCGACGCAATACACCTTGCGCGCCCCGCGCAGGATCTCGGCCGCGCGGGCGATCCGCTCGAGGTTCTCGGGGGCGTAGAGGTCGTCGACATTGCGCAGCGCCGCGGCGTGGGCGGCCGACAGCAGCGCGCCGTGATCCTCGTTCTGGAGCCGTTCAACCCGCTCGCGGTAGATTCCCGCATCGGGCCGGATCGCGCGCTGGAACGCCTGGCGGCATTCGTCATAGCCTGCAAAGCCCATCGCCCGCGCCAGCCGGAACACCGTGTTGGGATTGGCCCCCGACAGCTCGGCCAGGCCGCGCACCGACTGGAAGGCGATTTCTTCGGGCGAATCCAAGGCCCACAGGGCCAGCGAAGCGAGTCGCGGAGAGCCCCCGCGCGCGATCTCGGCGAGGGCCCGGCGAAGCTCCTCGATGGTCTCAGGCGGCGGTGAGGGCATGAATCTTCCCTGGATTGCGGCGGAATTGTGAAACATATGGCCTCACCCCTTGACCATTTTCAAGCGTTCGTTTCATGGTTTGTTTCGCCGCGCAACGCCGCGGCCCCACAGGGAATTGACAGGGAAAGTCACATGAAACGCTTCGTCCTCGGGACCTGCGTCGCCGCCGCCACCGCCTTCGGCGCGGTCGCCGCTTCCGCCCAGCAGACGTTCATCTCGATCGGCACCGGCGGCGTCACCGGCGTCTACTACCCCACCGGCGGCGCCATCTGCCGCCTCGTGAACCGCGGCCGCAAGGATCACGGGATCCGCTGCGGCGTCGAATCCACCGGCGGTTCGGTCTTCAACATCAACGCCATCCGCGGCGGCGAGCTGGAATTCGGCGTCGCCCAGTCCGACTGGCAGTACCACGCCTATAACGGCACCTCGCGCTTCGAGGAGCAGGGCCCGATGGAGAACCTGCGCGCGGTGTTCTCGGTCCACCCCGAGCCGTTCACCGTGGTCGCCCGCGCCGATGCCGGGATCAAGAATTTCGACGACCTGAAGGGCAAGCGCGTCAATGTCGGCAACCCCGGCTCGGGCCAGCGCGGCACGATGGAAGTGCTGATGGGCGCGATGGGCTGGTCGATGGCCGACTTCGCGGTCGCCTCGGAACTCCAGGCCGCCGAGCAGTCCCAGGCGCTGTGCGACAACAACATCGACGCCATGGTCTACACCGTCGGCCACCCGTCCGGCTCGATCCAGGAGGCGACCACCGCCTGCGATTCCGTGCTGGTGAACGTGACCGGCCCGGCCGTCGACAAGCTGGTCGCCGACAACCCCTACTACCGCACCGCGACCATCCCGGCGGGCATGTATCGCGGCAATGACGAGGACACGATGACCTTCGGCGTCGGCGCCACCTTCGTCACCTCGGCGGACGTGCCCTCCAACGTGGTCTACGAGGTCGTGAAGGCGGTGTTCGAGAACATCGACCAGTTCCGCTCGCTGCACCCGGCCTTCGCCAATCTCGACCCCAAGCAGATGGCGAATGACGGCCTGTCGGCGCCCCTGCACGAGGGCGCGGCGAAATACTTCAAGGAAGCCGGCCTGATCGAGTGATCCGGCCCTTGTCCCCGCCCCGCGCCATCGCGCGGGGCGGGCGCGTGCCAAGCGCCGGGCGCGGCCCCCTGCCCCGCCCGGCGCATTCCGCATCCCGCGGCGGCCGCACCCGGCCGCGGGGCGCGGCGCCTTCCGCCATGCCTTGCGGAAGGACGTGCGGGGGGCGTCTTTCACAAGGAATTGCCGGATGACCGACCAGGGCGCGCCCCAGGGGCGCCAGTTCACCGATGAAGAACTCCAGGACCTCGTAGCCAGCACCGACAGCGGCGCGCGAGAGCCATCAAGCCGCCCCGTCGCGCTGCTGATCACCGGCCTCGCGCTCGTCTGGTCGCTGTTCCAGCTCTGGATCGCGCAGCCGCAGCTGTGGTTCGCGGAATACCTGCCGGTGCTGAACTCCTCCCAGACGCGGCCGCTGCACCTGACCTTCGCCATCCTGCTGGCCTTCCTCGCCTACCCGGCCTTCAAGAAATCCCCGCGCGACCGCGTGCCCTACGCCGACTGGGCGCTGGCGGCGATCGGCGGGGGCGCGGCGTTCTACGTCTTCGCCTTTTCCGAGCAGCTGGCGCTGACCGCCCGCTCGGGCCTGCCGACCGAGGCGCAGGTGATCATCGGCGCCATCGGCATCGTCGCGCTGCTCGAAGCCTCGCGCCGCGCGCTCGGCCCGGCGCTGACCATCGTCGGCTCCTTGTTCCTGCTCTACGCCTATCTCGGCCAGGGCTGGCTGATCCCGGAACTGATCGAGCACGAGGGCCTGTCCTTCACCGGGCTGATCAACGCGCAGTGGCTCGACACCGCGGGGGTGTTCGGCATCCCGCTGGGCGTCTCGACCGCCTTCGTGTTCCTCTTCGTGCTGTTCGGCTCGCTGCTCGATAAGGCGGGCGCGGGCAACTACTTCATCAAGCTCGCCTTCGCGGGCCTCGGCCACCTGCGCGGCGGCCCGGCCAAGGCGGCGGTGGTCGGCTCGGCCATGACCGGCCTCATCTCCGGCTCCTCCATCGCCAACGTGGTCACCACCGGCACCTTCACCATCCCGCTGATGAAGCGGGTGGGCTTCACCTCGGAACAGGCCGGCTCGGTCGAGGTCGCGTCCTCGGTCAACGGCCAGATCATGCCCCCCGTCATGGGCGCCGCGGCGTTCCTGATGGTCGAGTTCATCGGCATCTCTTACGTCGAGGTGATCAAGCACGCCTTCATCCCGGCGGTGATCTCCTACATCGCGCTCGTCTACATCGTGCATCTCGAGGCGCTGAAGAAGGACATGCCCGCGCTTGGCCAGGCCAAGAGCTTCGGCGGCATGATCCTGAAGTTCTTCATCGGCTTCGCCATCGCGGGCGCCGCCTTCACGGCGCTGATCTACGGCGTCGGCGCGCTGAAATCCGCCGCCCCCGGGATGACCGGCCCGATCATGATGGCCGCCCTGCTGGCGATCTACGTCTTCCTCGTCTCGGTCGCCGCGAAGCGCCCGGACCTCGAGCAGGACGACCCGAACGCCGAGGAGATCAAGCTGCCCACCGTGGGCGAGGTCTACGCCACCGGCCTGCATTACGTGCTGCCCATCGTGGTCCTCGTCTGGTTCCTGATGGTCGAACGCCAGAGCCCGGCGAAGTCGGCCTTCTACGCGACCTCCCTGATGCTGTTCATCATCATCACCCAGCGCCCGCTCAAGGCGATGTTCCGCGGCCAGGGCGGCAAGCTTGCCGAGGAGTTCGCGGGCGGCTTCCGCGACCTCGTCGACGGGCTGATCGCCGGCGCGCGCAACATGATCGGCATCGGCGTCGCCACCGCGGCGGCGGGCATCATCGTCGCCACCGTCACCAAGACCCCCATCGGCACCGAGCTCGCGGGCCTGGTGGAGCAGCTTTCGGGCGGCATCCTGATCCTGATGCTGGTGCTCGTCGGCGTGTTCTCGCTGATCCTCGGGATGGGGCTGCCGACCACGGCGAACTACATCGTGGTCTCGTCCCTGATGGCCTCGGTGGTGGTGTCGCTCGGCGCGCAGGAGGGGCTGATCGTGCCCCTGATCGCCGCGCACCTGTTCGTGTTCTACTTCGGCATCATGGCGGACGTGACCCCGCCGGTGGGGCTGGCGAGCTTCGCCGCCGCCGCCGTGTCCGGGGGCGACCCGATCAAGACCGGCTTCACGGCGTTCTTCTACTCGCTGCGCACCGTGGCCCTGCCGTTCCTCTTCATCTTCAACCCGACGCTGATCCTCTATGGCGTCGATCTCGGGACCACGGCGGGGATCCTGCAGGCGGCCTTCGTCTTCGTGACGGCGACCATCGCCATGCTCCTCTTCGCCGCGGCGACGCAGGGCTATTTCCTGGCGAAATCCCGCATCCACGAAAGCGCGGCGCTGCTGCTGGTGGCCTTCACCCTGTTCGTGCCGAACGTGTGGCTCGACCTCGTGCAGCCGCGCTTCGCCGCGATCCCGCCCGCCCAGCTCGAACAGGCGCTGGAAGCGGCGGATGAAGGGGACCGGCTGCGCCTGAAGATCCAGGGGCCGGACTTCAACACCGGCGGCACGGCCGAGACCACGCTGGTGCTCGACGTCTCCGGCGCCACGATCGAGGAGCGGATGCAGGCCTCGGGGCTGATGCTGGTCCCCGAGGGGGACGTCGTGAAGCTCGACGAGCCGATGTTCGGCACCAAGACCGCCGAGACCCTGGCCGATTTCGACTTCTACGCCGACGAGCCGGTGCAGATCGCCGAGATCCTGAGCCCGCAGAAGCGGATGCCGGCGGAGGTGTTCTACATCCCCGCGGCGCTGCTCCTCGGGGGCGTGGTGATGCTGCAGCGTCGCCGCCAGACCAAGCCCGCGTTCTGAGGGAGGGACCAGACATGTTCCGCAAGATCCTGCTTCCCGTCGACCTGTCCTCGGACTCCAGCTGGCGGCGGGCCCTGCCCGCCGCGCTGGAGCTCGCCGCCCCCGAGGAGGCCGAGCTGCACATCGTGGCCGTGGCCCCCGATTTCGGCCTGTCGGCCGTCGGCGGCTTCTTCGCCCCGGGCTATGAGAAAGAGGTTCTTCACGAGCTGGGTGAGAAACTGACCGAGTGGGTGAACGCCAACATCCCCGAGGGGGTCAGCGCGCATCCCCACGTGCTCCATGGCCGCATTTATGACGAGATCATCACCGCGGCCGACCGGCTGGACGTCGACTGCATCGTCCTCGCCAGCCACACGCCCGAACTGTCGGATTACCTGCTCGGCCCCAACGCCGCGCGGGTGGTCCGTCACGCCCGGCAATCCGTCTTCGTCGTCAGAGGGTGACGCAATGACCAATCAAGCCGCCTCCGCCCCCACTGCTTCACGGCACGTCTTCGGGCGCGGCGCATCCCCCCTTCCCACCGCCGTGCGCGGCGAGGGGTGCTATATCTTCGACGCCGCCGGGAAGGCCTATCTCGACGGCTCCGGCGGGGCCGCGGTGTCCTGCCTCGGGCACTCGGACGAAGGCGTCCGGGCGGCGCTGCACGCGCAGCTCGACAAGCTCGAATTCGCCCATACCGGGTTCTTCACTTCGGAACCGGCCGAGGCGCTGGCGGACCTGCTGGCCTCGCTGGCCCCCGAGGGGATCGGGCGCGTCTACCAGGTCTCCGGCGGCTCCGAGGCGGTGGAGGCGGCGATCAAGCTCGCCCGCCAATACGCCATCGAGAAGGGCGAGCCGGGCCGCGCCAAGCTGATCGCGCGGCGCCAGAGCTATCACGGCAACACGCTCGGCGCGCTGGCCGCGGGCGGCAACGCCTGGCGGCGGGAGAAATACGCCCCGCTGCTGGTCGAAACCCACCACATCGCGCCATGCTTCGAATACCACTTCCGCGAGGAGGGCGAGACGCCCGAAGCCTATGGCCTGCGCGTGGCCGATGAGCTGGAGGCGGAGATCCTGCGCCTCGGCGAGGGCACCGTGCTGGCCTTCCTGGCCGAGCCGGTGGTGGGCGCGACCGCGGGCGCCGTGCCCTCGGTTCCGGGGTACTTCAAGCGGGTGCGGGAGATCTGCGACCGCCACGGCGTGATGCTGATCCTCGACGAGGTGATGTGCGGCATGGGCCGGACCGGCACCCTCTTCGCCTGCGAGCAGGACGGGGTGATCCCCGACATCGTCACCGTCGCCAAGGGCCTCGGGGCGGGCTACGCCTCGATCGGCGCGATGCTCTGCCGGGACGAGATCTTCGAGACGATCCGCGCAGGGTCGGGGTCCTTCCAGCACGGGCACACCTATCACGGCCACCCGCTCGCCGCCGCCGCCGCCCATGCCGTGGTGACGGCGATGGTGGAGCGGGACCTGATGCCCCGCGTGCGCGCGATGGGCGAGGTGCTGGACGCGCGCCTGCGGGCCGAGTTCGGCCAGCACCCGCATATCGGCGACATCCGCGGCCGCGGGTTGTTCCGCGCCATCGAGCTTGTCGAGGACCGGGCGGCGAAGCGGCCCTTCGATCCGAACCGCAAGCTGAACGCAAAAGTGAAGGCGGCGGCGATGGATGAAGGCTTGATCTGCTACCCCGCGGGCGGGACGGTGGACGGCAAGCATGGCGATCACGTCCTGCTGGCGCCTCCGTTCATCATCACCGAGGACCAGGTGGACGAGTTGGTCGGCAAGCTGTCGCGCGCGGTCACGCGCGCCCTTGCCGCCTGAAGTCGGGCATTGTGGGGATGACCCGGCGCGGCCCGCCCTCCCATTCCGGGGGGCGGGCCGATCTGGTTTTCGGGGGCGCCCTGCGGGGGGCGGGTCGGCCTCGGGGGCGTCGAGCCCCCTCGGGCCGAGCGCCCGCCCGCCGCCGCATGCGCCCGGCTTGACCGCCGCGCCATGCGGGCGCATCACCAAGGGAACACGCGAGGGCCAGGCAGGAAGAGACCGCAATGACCGTCATCATCATCGGCGCGGGCGTGATCGGCACGGCCCTCGCGCTCGAGCTTCAGCGCAGCGGGCGGCAGGCGGTGCTGCTGGACCCGAACGCGCCCGGCTCGGGCTGCTCCTTCGGCAATTGCGCCTCGCTGGCCACGGCGGGGTTCGAGCCCGCCTCGACCCCCGGCACCTGGGCGAAGGTCCCCGGCTGGCTGCTGGACCCGCTGGGCCCGTTCCGCATCCGGCCCGCCGACCTTCCGGCGCTGGCCCCCTGGCTGATCCGCTTCGCCCTCGCCGGGCGGCCCGCGGCGCTGCGCCGGTCGACGGAAGGCGGCGCCGCGCTCTGCACCCGCGCCTATGCCGACACGGTGGCCCTGCTCGATTTCCTCGGGGCGCCGGACATGCTGTCCGCGAACGGCACCCTGTCGATCTACGGCTCGGACGCCGAGCGGAAGGCCGACCGCGGCCGCCTCGCGCTGATGGAACAGCACGACCTGCCGTTCGAGATGCTCTCCGGCGCCGCCCTGCGCGACCGGGAACCGGCGCTGACCGAGGCGATCCCCCATGCGCTGCTGATGGAACAGACGAAATCCTTCGCCGACCCCGAACGCTACGTGACCCTGATGGCCGAGCGATTCCAGGCGCTTGGCGGCCGGATCGAGCAGGCCGAGGCCGCCGCGGTGGAGCGCGGCGAGGCCGCGGCCGGCGTGCGCCTCTCGGACGGCCGCACGCTTCCCGCCGAGGCCGTGGTCATCGCCGCGGGCGCCCGCAGCGCCGCGCTGGCCAAGGGCGTGGACGAGGGCTTCCCCCTCGCCTCGGAACGCGGCTACCACACCCAGCTCCGGACCCATGCCAGCCCCCTCTCGCACGCGCTGATCTGGCCCGCGCGGGGCTTCATGGTCACCCCCACCGCGGGCGGCATCCGGGTCGGCGGCACGGTCGAGCTCGGAGATTTCGACGCCCCCCCGGACTGGCGCCGCCCCAAGGCGACCCTCGCGCAGGCGCGCAAGATCGTCCGCGGGCTGGAGGAAGGCGAGACCGGCGACGCCTCGGAATGGATGGGCCGCCGCCCCTGCACCCCGGACACGATCCCGGTGCTGTCCGCCTCGGCGAAGACGAAGGGCCTTTTCTACGCCACCGGCCACGGGCATCTCGGCCTGACCGAGGCGGCGACCTCGGCCATCCTCATGGGCCAGCTGATCCGCGGAGAGACGCCGGACGTGGACATGAGCCCCTTCCGCGTCGACCGCTTCTGACCCCCCGCGACCCTTCGCCCGCCCGTCTTGGCGCGCCCCCGCGGAAGGCTTATCTGGAAAGAGGCCCCGAGGGGTGGAAACGCCCCCGGCGCCCCCGCGCCGCATGGGTCGGCGCGCGCATGTCAGACGCGCTTGAAAGGCGTACCCCGATGACCGCCGCGACGTATTCCAAGCCCCAGAAGCTCCTGCACTGGGCCGCCGCAGTCCTGATCCTGCTGCAATTCACCCTGCTCGAAGAAATCGGCCGCGGCTTCCGCACGCTGATGCAGACCGGCATGGCCGAATACTCCCCCGTGGTGATCGGCCATATCGCCGCCGGGTCGCTGGTGCTGCTGTTCGCCCTCTGGCGGCTGGTCCTGCGCCGCACCCATGGGGCGCCCCTGCCCCCGGCGGAAGAACCCGAGCTGTTCAGGAAGGCCGCCCATTGGGGCCACATCGCGCTCTACGCGCTGATGATCGGCCTGCCGCTGGGCGGGCTGCTGGCCTGGTTCGGCGGCGTCGGCTTCGCCGGAGAGATCCACGAGATCGGCGCCAACCTGCTCCTCGCCGTGCTCGCCGCCCATGTCGGCGCGGTGCTGGTGCACCAGTTCGTGTGGAAGACCGGCCTGCTGAAACGCATGAGCCTGCGCTGAAACCCGGGCGGGGGGCGCCTCAGTCCCCCGCCACCTCCACCGCCGTGGACCAGCCGCGGCACAGTTCGGCCAGCCGCGGCGACACGGGGCGGTCGGTGTAGAACCGCTCCACCTCGCGCAGCGACGCGATGCGCACGGGGGCCGAACGTTCGAACTTGGTGTGATCCGCCACCAGGAAGGTCCGCCGCGCCTGCGCGATGATGGTCTGGCTGACCCCCACCTCCTGCGTGTCGAAATCCAGCAGATCCCCGTCCTCGTCCAGCGCCGAGCAGCCGATGACGGCGAAATCGACCTTGAACTGCTCGATCGTGCGCATGGTCAGCGCCCCCACCAGCCCCCCGTCCGAGCGGCGCAGCGAGCCGCCCGTGAGGATGATCTCGCATTTGGGGTTCTCCACCAGGATGTTGGCGACGTTCATGTTGTTGGTCACCACCAGCAGCCCCGGATGGGTCAGCAGCGCCCGCGCCACCGCCTCGGTGCTCGTCCCGATATTGAGGAACAGCGACGCGTTCTCCGGGATCGCCCGCGCGCAGGCCGCGGCGATGGCGCCCTTGGCGAGACCGTTGAGGTCGCGCCGGTCCTCGTAGCCGATATTGGCGATGGTCGAGCGCAGGATGGCGCCGCCATGCACCCGCTCCAGCCGCCCGGCCTCGGCCAGCTCCCCGAGGTCGCGGCGGATGGTCTGCGCGGTCACGTCGAAGCGCTCGGCCAGGTCCTCGACCGTCACCTTCCCCTCGCGGCGCGCGATGTCCAGGATCTCCTGGTGGCGAAAAGACATGTCGCCCTCCCTGCCGGCGAACGCAGCCGGTCCGTTTTCGTTTCCTTTCGTTTAGGCCGCGATTCCCGCCCCGCGCAAGCGCGAGGGCGCCGCAACATGTTCATGCGGCACTGCAGCAATCACCATAACCCGCTGAAACTGCTCATAATCATGCCAAACGAAAAAATACGAACATAAACATTGACTGAATGCGCCGCGACATGCTTCGTATACCCACCAAACGGGAGGACAGCATGACGCGCGACACGGACGCCACGGACATCGTCGATCTGCTCGTGATCGGCGGCGGCGTGAACGGTTGCGGCATCGCGCGCGATGCCGTGGGCCGCGGCCTGTCGGTGACGCTGGCCGAGATGAAGGACCTCGCCTGGGCGACCTCCTCGGCCTCGACCAAGCTGTTCCATGGCGGGCTGCGCTACCTTGAGTATTTCGAATTCCGCCTGGTCCGCGAGGCGCTGGTGGAGCGCGAGACGCTGCTGCGCGCCATGCCCCACATCTCCTGGCCGATGCGCTTCGTGCTGCCCTATCACCGCGACATGCGGTTCGAGAGCGACACGCCGACCTCGCGCCTCCTCTCCGGGATCATGCCGTGGATGAAGGGGCGCCGCCCGGCCTGGCTGATCCGGCTCGGCCTCTTCATGTATGACGGGCTGGGGGGGCGGAAGATCCTGCCCTCCACCCGCACGCTGGACCTGAAGACCGATCCCGCGGGCGCCCCGATCAAGGACAAGTTCGAGCGCGCCTACGAGTATTCCGACTGCTGGGTCGAGGACAGCCGCCTCGTGGTCCTCAACGCCCGCGACGCCGAGGCGCGCGGGGCCGAGATCCTCACCCGTTCCAAGGTCATCGCGGCGGAGCGCGAGGGGGACCTGTGGCGGGTCGAGCTCGAGGATGCCGAGACCGGCGCCCGCACCACCCGCCGCGCCCGGATGCTGGTCAACGCCGCGGGCCCCTGGGTGGCCGAGCTGATCCACGGCGTGATGCGCGCCAACACGCCCGACAACGTGCGCCTCGTGCGCGGCTCCCACGTGGTCACGAAGAAGCTCTTCGACCATGACCGCTGCTATTTCTTCCAGGGGACCGACGGGCGGATCATCTTCGCCATCCCCTACCAGGACGATTTCACCCTGCTCGGCACCACCGACGCCGAGCACGCGGACCCGGACGAGAAACCCGTCTGCACGGACGAGGAACTCGACTACCTGCTGCGCTTCGCCTCGGAGTACTTCAAGGCCCCCGTGACGCGCGAGGACGTGGTCTGGACCTATTCCGGCGTCCGCCCGCTCTATGACGACGGCGCCAAGTCGGCCACCGCGGCGACCCGCGACTACGTGCTGACCGTGGACAAGTCCGGCGGCGCCCCCGCGCTCAACGTCTTCGGCGGCAAGATCACCACCTACCGGCGCCTCGCCGAAAGCGCGCTGGAGAAGATCGGCGCCGAGTTCGCCGCCATGGGCCGCCCCCTGCCCGGGGACTGGACCGCCGGCGTCTCGCTGCCCGGCGGCGATTTCCCCGTGGACGGCGCGCCCGCGCTGGCCGAGGGGCTGCGCCGCGATCACCCGTTCCTGGATGCCAAGTGGGCGACCCGCCTCGTGCGCGCTTACGGGACCGAGGCCGCCGACATCCTGCGCGGCGCCGCCGCCCCCGCCGACCTGGGCGAGGATTTCGGCGCGACCTTGACGCAATCCGAGGTCGAATGGCTGATGGACCGCGAATGGGCGCGCACCGCCGAGGACGTGCTCTGGCGGCGCTCGAAACTCGGGCTGCGGCTGACGGCCGAGCAGGCCGCCCGCCTTGACGACTGGATGGCCGACCGGCGCCGCCGCGCCGCGACCGCCGCGGAATGACGCGCCCCGGCCCCGGGAGGGCCGGACGCATGGGAGGAAGGACGCGATGACCCTGACGCTGGAGCGGGTGGAGAAGGTGGTGGCCGGCAAGCCCCACATCCACCCCACCGACCTGACGCTCGAGAAAGGCACCATGAACGTGCTGCTCGGGCCGACCCTGTCGGGCAAGACCTCGCTGATGCGCCTGATGGCGGGGCTGGACGTCCCGACCGCGGGCCGCATCCATTGGAACGGCGAGGACGTGACCGGCATGCGCGTCCAGGACCGCGGCGTCGCCATGGTCTATCAGCAGTTCATCAACTACCCGTCGATGACCGTCTACGACAACATCGCCTCGCCCATGCGCCTGCTGGGCAAGGACAAGGCCGAGATCGACCGCGCGGTGCGCGAGAGCGCCGAGATGATGAAGCTGACGCCGATGCTGGGCCGCAAACCGCTGGAGCTTTCGGGCGGCCAGCAGCAGCGCTGCGCCCTGGCGCGCGCGCTGGTGAAGAACGCCGGGCTGGTGCTGCTGGACGAACCGCTCGCCAATCTCGACTACAAGCTGCGCGAAGAGCTGCGGATCGAGATCCCGAAGATCTTCGAAGCCTCGGGGTCCATCTTCGTCTACGCCACCACCGAACCCGAGGAAGCGCTGCTGCTCGGCGGCAATGTCGCGACCCTCTGGGAAGGGCGGATCACCCAGTTCGGGGCCACGCCCTCGGTCTATCGCCGCCCGGTCGACGCCACCACGGCGCGGGTGTTCTCGGACCCGCCGATGAACTTCCTCTCGGTCTCCAAGACCGGGGGTCGGCTGATGTTCGGCGACGGCCAGTCGGTCGAGGCGACGGGGGCCCTCTCCTCCCTGCCCGACGGGCGCTACACCGCCGGCTTCCGGCCCAACCACCTCGAGATCGAGCGCCATTCGGCCGAGGCGATGAGCTTCACCGCGGACCTTTCGGTGTTCGAGATCACCGGCTCCGAGACCTTCATCCACCTCTCCCATCACGGCGAGCGCTGGGTGGGGCTGATCCACGGCGTGCGGGACCTCTCGATCGGCGCTCCGCTCGAGGTGTTCCTCGACCCGTCCCATGTCTACGTCTTCGGCGAGGACGGCCGCCTGGTCGCCCCCGCCGCCTACGCTCTCGCGGCCTGAGGGGGGATCAGATGGCGAAGATCACGCTCGACAATCTCGCGCATTCCTACCTGCCGAACCCGGGGGGCGAGGACGACTACGCGCTGAAGGAACTCAACCACGTCTGGGGGGATGGCGAGGCCTATGCGCTGCTCGGCTCCTCGGGCTGCGGGAAATCCACGCTGCTGAACATCATCTCGGGGCTGCTGCACCCGTCGCAGGGGCGGATCCTGTTCGGCGACCGGGACGTGACCCACGCCCCGACGGCCGAGCGGAACATCGCCCAGGTGTTCCAGTTCCCCGTGGTCTACGACACCATGACGGTGCGCGAGAACCTGGCCTTCCCGCTGAAGAACCGCGGCCATGACGCGGCCTATATCGCGTCCCGGGTGCAGGAAATCGGCCGGATGATCGGCATGGAGGCGGAACTCGGCCGCAAGGCGCGCGGGCTCACCGCCGACGCCAAGCAGAAGATCAGCCTCGGCCGCGGCATGGTGCGCGAGGACGTCAACGCGCTGCTGTTCGACGAGCCGCTGACCGTCATCGACCCGCACATGAAGTGGGAGCTTCGGACCCAGCTCAAGTCCCTGCACCACCAGTTCGGGCACACGATGATCTACGTGACCCATGACCAGACCGAGGCGCTGACCTTCGCCGACAAGGTCGTGGTCATGTATGACGGCCGCGTGGTCCAGATCGGCACCCCGCAGGAGCTGTTCGAGACCCCCGCCCACACCTTCGTCGGCTATTTCATCGGCTCGCCGGGCATGAACGTCATCTCGGCGAAGGTCGAGGGGAACGCGGCCTATGTCGACGGCGCGAGCGTGCCGCTCGGGCGCGGCTACGCCCCGATGGACGGCAAGCTGGAGATCGGCGTGCGGCCGGAGTTTGCGCGCCTGACGGCGGGCGAGGGCCTGCCGGTGAAGATCACCCGCGTCGAGGATGTGGGCCGCCACCGCATCGTGCGCGCGAAGTTCTTCGGGACCGACATCAACATCATCGCGCCCGAGGGCGAGAGCATCGGGCCGGACATGACCCGCGTCGCCTTCGATCCCGCGCGCGTCAACGTCTATCGCGACGACTGGCTCGTCGAAGGGGAGGCCGCGTGATGGAAAAGACGGTCAATCAAAAGGCCTGGTGGCTCGTCGCCCCGGTGCTGGTGCTGGTCGCGTTCTCCGCCGTCATCCCGCTGATGACGGTGGTGAACTACTCGGTCCAGGACACGTTCGGGAACAACAAGTTCTTCTGGGCGGGGCTGGAGTGGTTCTCGGAGCTGCTGGACAGCGAGCGGATGTGGAACGCGCTGGGGCGCCAGGCGGCGTTCTCGGCCATCATCCTCGCCATCGAGATTCCGCTAGGGATCATCGTGGCGCTGTCGATGCCGAAGAAGGGCGTCTGGTCCTCGGTCTGCCTCGTGCTGATGGCGCTGCCGCTGCTGATCCCGTGGAACGTGGTCGGCACGATCTGGCAGATCTTCGGGCGGGTCGATATCGGCCTCCTGGGCTATGCGCTCGACGCCATCGGGGTGGAGTACAACTACACCCAGGACTTCTACGCCGCCTGGATCACCGTCATCGTGATGGATGTCTGGCACTGGACGTCGCTGGTGGCGCTGCTGGCTTTCGCGGGGCTGAAATCCATCCCCGACGCCTATTACCAGGCCGCCAAGATCGACCAGGCCTCGCGCTGGAAGGTGTTCCGTTACATCGAGCTTCCGAAGATGCAGGGCGTGCTGATGATCGCCATCCTGCTGCGCTTCATGGACAGCTTCATGATCTACACCGAGCCGTTCGTCGTCACCGGCGGCGGGCCCGGCAACGCCACCACCTTCCTGTCCATCGACCTGGTGAAGATGGCGCTGGGACAGTTCGACCTCGGCCCCGCGGCGGCGTTCTCGCTGATGTATTTCCTCGTGATCCTGCTGGTGAGCTGGGTGTTCTACACCGTGATGACGAACCTCGAGAAAAAGGAGCAGGGCAAATGACCGCCGTCGCAGACGCGCCCATGGCGAAGGCGAAAGCCGGCCCGCGCATCAAGACCTCCGCGGTCGTGATGACCCTCTACCTCGTGTTCCTGCTGCTGCCGATCTACTGGCTGCTGAACATGAGCCTGAAGACCAACGCCGAGATCCTGGGCGGGTTCAGCCTGGTGCCCATGGAGCCGACGCTGGCCAATTACGCGACGATCCTGACGGATCCGAGCTGGTACATGGGTTACGTCAACTCGATGATCTACGTGGCGATGAACACGGTGATCTCGATCGCCGTGGCGCTGCCCGCGGCCTACGCCTTCTCGCGCTACACCTTCCTCGGGGACAAGCACCTGTTCTTCTGGCTGCTGACCAACCGGATGGCGCCGCCGGCGGTGTTCGCGCTGCCCTTCTTCCAGCTCTATTCCTCGGTCGGGCTGTTCGACACCCATATCGCCGTGGCGCTGGCGCACTGCCTGTTCAACGTGCCGCTGGCGGTCTGGATCCTCGAGGGCTTCATGCGCGGCGTCCCGAAGGAAATCGACGAGACCGCCTATATCGACGGCTACAGCTTCGGGCGCTTCTTCGTGCGGATCTTCATGCCGCTGATCTCCTCCGGCATCGGCGTGGCGGCGTTCTTCTGCTTCATGTTCTCGTGGGTGGAACTCCTGCTGTCGCGCACGCTGACGTCCGTGGACGCCAAGCCCATCGCCGCCACCATGACCCGCACCGTCTCCGCCTCCGGCATGGACTGGGGCGTGCTGGCCGCGGCGGGGGTGCTGACCATCGTGCCGGGCGCGCTCGTGATCTGGTTCGTGCGCAACTACATCGCCAAGGGCTTCGCCCTGGGCCGCGTCTGATCCGGGAAAGAGGGAGGAATTCCAATGGAATGGATGGCATGGACCTGGCCGACGGCGGCCTTCTTCGGGGTCATCGCGACGCTCTTGGTGATCTTCACCCTGCTGGCGATCAAGTTCCCCGAGACGCCCCGCATGGGCATCCTTCAGATCGAGACGACGCGGGGGGACCGGCTGTTCATCACCCTGCTCGGCTCGGCCTTCATCAACATCGCCTGGCTCGGCTTCGAGGCAGGCCCGCAATGGGGCGCGCTGATCGTCTGCGCGGCCTGGGCCGCGGCCGTGTTCCGCTGGGTCTGAACGCCCGGCGGGCGCGCTGATCGCATCGCCCCCCGGCGCCGCCGCCCCGCCCCCACCGGGGCCGCGGCGCCCACCCTTCGACCCGGCCCGGACCGCCCCGCGCGGCCCCGGCCGACGGCCCCCGGCGCAGACAAGACCGGCGGGCCGCCCCAAGACCAAGGCTCATAACGGGAGGTACACCATGAGCTTCGCCCTGAGATCCACCACCGCGATGGCGCTCGCGCTCGTCGCCGCGCCGGCCTTCGCCGACATGGACGCCGCCAAGGCGTTCCTCGACGCCGAGATCGGCGACGTCTCCGTCCTGTCCCGCGCGGACCAGGAAGCGGAGATGCAGTGGTACATCGACGCCGCCAAGCCCTATGCGGGCATGGAGATCAAGGTGGTGTCCGAGACGATCACCACCCACGAATACGAATCCAAGGTCCTCGCGCCCGCCTTCTCCGCCATCACCGGCATCAAGGTCACCCATGACCTGATCGGCGAGGGCGACGTGGTCGAGAAGCTGCAGACCCAGATGCAGTCCGGGGAGAACATCTACGACGCCTTCGTCAACGACTCGGACCTGATCGGCACCCACTGGCGCTACCAGCAGGTGCGCAACCTGACCGACTGGATGGCCGGCGAAGGCGCCGCCGTCACCTCGCCCACCCTCGACCTGCCGGACTTCATCGGCGCGCAGTTCACCACCGCGCCGGACGGCAAGCTCTACCAGCTGCCCGACCAGCAGTTCGCGAACCTTTACTGGTTCCGGTACGACTGGTTCAACGACGACAAGAACAAGGCCGACTTCAAGGCCAAGTACGGCTATGACCTGGGCGTGCCGGTGAACTGGTCCGCCTATGAGGACATCGCCGAGTTCTTCACCGGCCGCGACCTGAGCCACATGGGCGTCGAGGGCGAGGTCTATGGCAACATGGACTACGGCAAGAAGGACCCGTCGCTCGGCTGGCGCTACACCGATGCGTGGCTGTCGATGGCCGGCGTCGGGTCGAAGGGCGAGCCGAACGGCCTGCCGGTCGACGAGTGGGGCATCCGCGTGGATGAAAACTCCCGCCCCGTCGGTTCCTGCGTCGCCCGCGGCGGCGCGACCAACGGCCCGGCCGCCGTCTACGCGGTCGAGAAGGCCATCGAGTGGCTGCAGAAATACTCGCCGCCCGCCGCCGCCGGCATGACCTTCTCCGAGGCCGGCCCGATCCCGGCCCAGGGCAATGTCGCCCAGCAGATGTTCTGGTACACCGCCTTCACCGCCGACACCGTGAAGCCGGACCTGCCGGTGATGAACGAGGACGGCACCCCGAAGTGGCGCATGGCCCCGTCCCCGCACGGCAAGTACTGGGAAGAAGGCACCAAGATCGGCTACCAGGACGTGGGCTCCTGGACGCTGATGAAGTCGACCCCGGTCGACCGCGCGCAGGCCGCCTGGCTGTATGCGCAGTTCGTCACCTCGAAGACCGTGGACCTGAAGAAGGCCGACGTGGGCCTGACCTTCATCCGCGAGTCGACCATCAACTCGGACCACTTCTCCGAGCGGGCCAAGAACCTCGGCGGCCTGGTGGAGTTCTACCGCTCCCCCGCCCGCGTGGCCTGGTCGCCGACCGGCACCAACGTCCCGGACTACCCCAAGCTGGCGCAGCTGTGGTGGCAGAACATCGGCGACGCGATGTCGGGCGCCAAGTCGGCGCAGGAGGCCCTCGACGCCCTCTGCGAAGCGCAGGAGCGCGTGATGCAGCGGCTTGAGCGCGCCGGCGTCCAGGGCGACATCGGCCCGAAGCTGAACGAGGAGATGGACCCCGAGCACTGGCTGTCCCAGCCCGGCTCGCCCAAGGCGAAGATCGACGCGGACGAAGCGCCGATGACCGTCTCCTATGACGAGCTGATCAAGTCCTGGCAGTGATCCGCCCGGCTTGAGATACGGCCGGGGCCCCGCGCGCGGGGCCCCGGCTTTTTCATTTCCCCATGTTCCGCCCCCAGGTCCGCAGCGCGATGCCCAGACCCGACGACAGAGGCGCCTCAGCCGCGTTTGCGGCGCAGCCCGGCCAGCGCCAGCAGGCCCATGGGCAGCAGCAGCGCGCCCGCGGGCAGCGGCACGTCGGCGGGGAAGATCTCGTCGAAGGCATAGGCCGCGCCGCCGACCTCGACGATCTCCCAGCCCGCCAGGGCGATGGTGAAATCGGCCGTGCCGGTCAGCACCGTCAGCGTGGTCAGGCCGCGCGCCGTGGTGGTGAACTCGGTCAGGTCCGCCAGCGTCCAGGCGCCGTCGAACGCCACCGTGTCCGCCGTCCCCGCGCCGCCGTCGAACAGCGTGCCGTCCGCGAAGGGGGCCGCGAGGTCGTCCATCAGCACCAGCCGGTCGTCGCCCTCGCGGAAGAAGCTGTCCCCTTCCATCCGCGCCGCGGCGCCTTCGAGGATCAGCCCGTCATCACCTTCCCCGAGATCGATGGCGATGCCCGAGGTCCCGGAGATGAGCCCCAGGTTGGCGATGACCTGCGCCGAGGTGTTGGCCGGATCGCCCGCCAGCCCGCGCTCCACGTTCACGCCGGTGAAGCCCTGGATGACGCCCTCGTTGCGGATCGTCGCGCCCTCGCCGCCATCGGCGTCGAAATCGATGCCGTCCTCGATCACCGCCGAGACCAGCCCGCGGTTCACGACCGAGCCGCTGTCGAGGTCCATGCCGTCGCCGATATCGGTCGAGACGACCTGCGCGCCCGCATCCACCACCACGTCGGCGAAGCGGCCGAGCTGGATCGCGTCCTCGACGGCCTCGACATAGCCCGAGCCCTCGACGCGCACGACGGAGTTGTCGCCCGCCTCGATGGCCTCGTTGCCCGAGAGGATGCGGGCGCCGTCGCGCACGTAGACCTCGACGGTCCCGTCGGTGGTGATCCCCTTGTCGAGCGCGATGATGTCGCCCGCGTTGTCGACCACGCCGCCGTCGAACTGGATCGCGTCGTCATCGGCCCAGATCGTGGCGCCGACGCCGTTGGTCACCGTCATCCGCGCCTCGCCGCGGATGGCGTCCGAGCCGAGCCCCTCGATGGTCCCGCTGTTGGTGACGGTCCAGTCGCTCGCCCCGTCGATGCCGCGGGTCGCGCCGCGCACGATCGAGCCGGAGGAGACGGTGACGTCCACATCCTCGACCCCGTCGCCCAGGATCGCGTCGCCCGCGCCGGTGATGACGGCGCTGTTGGTCACGGTCACCGTGCCGCCCGCGGTCGGGACCACGGAATTGGTCTCGGTCCCGCCGGTGCAGGCGATGTCGGCGCCCGACGCGACGCAGGCGGCCGAGGCCGGGGCGGCGGCGAAGACGGCGCCCAGCGCGGCGCCGGAGAGAAGAACGGTCTTGATGTTCATGGCGGGGATCCCCTGGTCCGAAATGCGTTCGGGGCCCGCCTTAGCGCGCGCAGGCGCGCAGCAGTGTTAAGTTATCATGACGTCGCCCGAAAACCGGCGACGCGATGCAACCGGAAGCGGCCGAAGACCCGCCCCGGCAGGCAGACAGGGAGACGCCGCGCATGACCCCAGAAACGAGCTACGTCCTCGCCATCGACCAGGGCACCACCTCGAGCCGCGCGATCCTCTTCGACGCGCAGATGCGCGCCGTCGCCAGCGCGCAGGAGGAGTTCGCACAGCATTACCCCGCCTCGGGCTGGGTCGAGCATGACCCCGCCGACCTCTGGGCCACCGTCGCGGGGGCCGGGCGGCAGGCGCTGGAGCGCGCCGGGGCCAGGCCCGGAGAGATCGCCGCCATCGGCATCACCAACCAGCGCGAGACGACGCTGGTCTGGGAGAAGGCGACCGGCAAACCCGTCCACAACGCCATCGTCTGGCAGGACCGGCGCACGGCGAAGACCTGCGCCGCGCTGCGCGAGGCGGGGCACGAGCCGATGGTGACCGAGCGCACGGGGCTGCTGCTCGACCCCTATTTCTCGGCCACCAAGCTCGGGTGGATCCTCGACAAGGTGGACCCGGACCGGAGCCGCGCGAAGGCGGGCGAGCTGCTGTTCGGCACCGTCGACACGTGGCTGATCTGGAACCTCACCGGCGGGGCGGCGCATGTGACCGACGCGACCAATGCCGCGCGCACCATGCTCTATGACATCCGCAAGGGGCGCTGGTCGCGGACCATCTGCCAGCTGCTCAACGTGCCGATGGAGATGCTGCCCGAGGTGAAGGACTGCGCCGCCGAATTCGGCCATGCGCGGGCCGAGCTGTTCGGCGGAGAGATCCCCATTCTCGGCGTCGCCGGGGACCAGCAGGCGGCCACGGTCGGCCAGGCCTGCTTCCAGCCGGGGATGATGAAATCGACCTATGGCACCGGGTGCTTCGCGCTGCTGAACACGGGGGATGAGCCGGTGGAGTCGAAGAACCGGCTGCTGACCACCATCGCCTATCAGCTGGACGGCAAGCCGACCTATGCGCTGGAGGGGTCGATCTTCATCGCCGGGGCGGTGGTGCAGTGGCTGCGCGACGGGCTGAAGATCATCCGCGAAGCCTCGGAAACCCAGCCGCTGGCCGAGGCGGCGGACACCGCGCAGGAGCTGATCCTGGTGCCCGCCTTCACCGGCCTCGGGGCGCCCTACTGGAACGCCGAGTGCCGGGGCGCGGTGTTCGGGCTGACGCGCAATTCCGGCCCGGCGGAGTTCGCCCGCGCGGCCCTCGAAAGCGTCGGCTGGCAGACGCGGGACCTGATGGAGGCGATGCGCGCCGACTGGCAGGCGCGCGGCGCGGCGCCGGTGCTGCGGGTCGATGGCGGCATGGCGGTGTCGGACTGGACCATGCAGTTCCTCTCGGACGCGCTCGGCGCCCAGGTGGACCGGCCCGAGGTGGTCGAGACGACGGCGCTGGGGGCCGCCTGGCTTGCGGGGATGCAGGCGGGCGTGTACCCGGACCAGGACGGGTTCGCGAAGGGCTGGGCGCTGGAGCGCCGGTTCGAGCCGCGCATGGACGAGGCCGAGCGCACCCGCCGCTATGCCGACTGGAAACGCGCCGTCGCCGCCGCGATCTCGGCCTGAGGAGCCTTTCATGACCCTGCCGCCCCATGCCCTGACCCTGCCCCGCCGCGTCCGTTTCGGGCGCGGAGAGGCGCTCGCCGCGATCCCCGAGATCATCGGCGGCGCCTCCCGCATCGCGCTGGTCCATGGCCGGGACCCGTCCCGCGCCGCCGCGCTGAAGGCGGGGCTTGAAGGGGCCGGGGCAACAGTCGCGACCGCAGCCTGCCCCGGGGAGCCGACGACCGACATGCTGGCCGGGGCGCTGGACGCCCTGCGCGGTCACGGGGCGGAACGCGTCGTGGCGATCGGCGGCGGCGCGGCGCTGGACCTAGGGAAAGCGCTGGCGGCGCTGCTGCCCGCGCCCCATGCCGACCCGATGCGGCATCTCGAGGTGATCGGACAGGGCCTGCCCCTCGACGCCGATCCGCTGCCCTTCATCGCGCTGCCGACCACCGCCGGAACCGGCTCCGAGGCCACCCGCAACGCGGTCATCGCCTCGCCCGAACATCGCCGCAAGGTCTCGCTTCGCGACACGCGGCTGGTGGCGGAGCTGGCGGTGCTGGACCCGGCGCTGACCGACGGCGCGCCGCGGGGCGTGACGATGGCGAGCGGGCTGGACGCGGTCACCCAGGTGATCGAGCCCTACCTGTCGCGCAACGCCAATCCCTTCACAGACGCGCTCTGCCGCGAGGCGATCCCGCGGGGCCTGCGCGCCATGGCCGCCCTCGCCCGCGGCGAGGACCCGGGCGCCCGGGACGAGATCCTCTGGGTCGCGCATGTCTCGGGGATCGCGCTGGCGAATGCCGGCCTCGGGGCCGTGCACGGGCTGGCGGGGGTGATGGGCGGCGAGACGGGCGAGGCGCATGGCGCCATCTGCGGGCTGCTGCTGCCGCATATCCTGCTGGCCAACCGCGCCGCCCTGCCCGCGGACGCCCCCGTCGCGACGCGGTTCGCCGAGGTCGAGGCCTGGATGCAGGACGCGCTCGGGGTCGGTTTCGACGGGCTGGCGGGCTGGGCGCGGGACGCCGGGCTGGCGCCCCCCGCGGCGCGGCTGACGGCGGAGCAGCGGCTGGGCATCGCGGACCGCTCGGCCGCGTCCTCCTCGATGAAGCCGAACCCGGTTCCGCTTCCGGCCGAGACGCTGGCGCAGGCGCTGGAAGACGCGGGCTGGGGCTGAGGGGCCGCGCCCCCGGCCCCCGGATCCCGGCCCCCGCCCCCGCTCAGTCCCGCGCGATCCGGTTCGACAGCGCCGCGACCCCGCCCGACAGGTACGCGGCGAGGTTCGCCTCGACCAACGGGGCGGCCTGGTCGCGGTAGATGTCCGACAGCCCGCCGACATGCGGCGTCAGGATCGCGCCCGGCGCGGACCAGAGCGGGCTGTCTTCGGGCAGCGGCTCCTGCCCGAACACGTCCAGCCCGGCGATGATCCGCCCCTCGTGCAAGGCGGCGAGCAGCGCGTCCTCGTCCACGCACAGCCCGCGCGCGAGGTTGATGAGCATCGCCCCGGGCTTCATCGCCGCCAGCACGCCCGCGTCGACGATGTGGTGGGTGGCGGGCTCATACGGCGTCAGGACCACGAGGAAATCGGCCCCCGCCGCGGCCTCCGCCAGCCGGGCGCGGGGGAAGATCCGCGCGACGCCCGGCGCCGCGCGCCGCCCGTCCGAGACGCCGGTCACCTCCATCCCGAAGGCGGCGCAGACCGCGGCGAGGCGTTCGGCGATGGCGCCGAGGCCGAGCAGGCAGACGGTCTTGCCCTCCAGCAGCGGCATCGGCCAGCTCTCCCACCGCGCGGCGCGCTGGTTGTCGAGCATCCGCGCGAAGCGGCGCGGCCCGGCCAGCATCATCAGGATCGCCAGCTCGGACATCTGCGGGCCGTGGATGCCGCGGCAGTTGGTCAGCGCGACCCCCGCGGGCAGCACCCCGGGTTTCAGGAGCGGATCGACCCCCGTGGTCAGCGCCTGCACCCATTTCAGACCGGGCGCGGCGGCGATCAGCTCCGGGGACAGGCGCCCGGCCATGCCGATCAGGATCTCGGCCCCCGGCGCGGCCTCCATCGCCGCGCCGGGCGTGGTCGCGGCGGCGACGGAGACGCCCGGGCAGGCGGCCCCGAGGCGGGCGGCGTACCAGTCGGCATGGGTGTCGAGGATCAGGGCGCGGGTCATGGGCGGCTCCGGTCAGGCGGCGATGGCGGCCAGCCAAGGCCATGCGGGCCGCGCGCGCAATGCAAAAAGGGCGGAGCCGCGCGGCCCCGCCCCTGTCCCGTCGGCCCGCTCCGGCGCGGTTCGGCCCGGCGCGTCAGGCCGTCGCCATCCGCGCCGCCCCGCGCCGGTGCAGCAGCACCAGCGCGACCGCCCCCGCCAGCGCCGCCTCGGGCGCATAGGGGATCTTGACCAGCAGCAGCACCGCCAGCGCGATGCGCAGCGCGCATTCCGCCCCGCCGATGGGCCGCGCCTCGTACCGCGCCAGCACGCTGGCGAGCAGGTAGAGCGCGGCGGCCACCCGCACGACCAGCCAGGCCAGCGCCGCGGAATGGACCGTGCCGTCCATGCCCGGCAGGTACCGCTCGGTCCCGTTCCCGGGGGCGAGCTGCGCCGCCTCGATCAGCAGAAGCTCGGGGTGGAAGGCGAAGACGAAGGGGATCACGAAGATCACCACCCCCGCGCGCACTGCCGCGAAGCCGGTCGCCATCGGGTCCCCGCGGGTGATCGAGGCCGCCGCGAAGGCCGCCACCGCCACCGGGGGGGTGATCGCGCTCGCCACCGCGAAGTAGAAGACGAACATGTTGGCCGTGAAGGTCGCGATCCCCAGCCCCGCCAGCATCGGCCCCATCAGCAGCGCGACGTTTATATAGGCGGGCGCCGTCGGCATCCCCATCCCGAGCAGGATCGCCATCACCATGGTCGCCGTCAGCGCCAGCAGGATGAAGAGCGGCCCGGTCCCGCCTTCGCCCCCGGCCCCCGCATCGCGCAGCCAGCCGAGGATGTCGACGGCGACATAGTTCGACAGGCCCGTGAGGTTGAGGCAGAAATCGATCACCGAGACGGCGAGGAACATCAGGTACAGGCGGCTCACCAGCGTGCCCGCATCGGCGAGCGCGCGCAGGATGCGGCTCGGGGCCTGGCGGATCTCCCGGTCCAGGAAGAACAGCACCGTCAGCAGCGCCGTCGCCCACCAGCCCGCCGAGCCCGCGTCCCCGGCCGAGTTCTGCACCGCCTGCAGCAGCCACGGAAGCTCGGCCGCCCGGCAGCGCCCGTCCTCGAGCACCTGCTCCACCCCCAGCAGCGCGCCGAAGGGCCCGCAGCCGACCGCCTCTTTCGGGGTCAGCAGCAGGAACAGGATCAGCGCGATCGGCGCGAAGATCATCACGAGGTTGAGCTTGTCGGCCCGGGTCAGGCGCATGTCCTCGGTCACCTCGCCCACCGCCGCGATCCCCGACTTGCGGGCCTGGAAGGCGACGGTCATGAAGAGGCAGCCGAAATAGGCGGCGGCGGGCAGCGCGGCGGCCACGATCACCTCGTGATACGGGACCGCCGTCATGGCCGCGAGGATGAAGGCCGCGACGCCCATCACCGGCGGCATGATCTGCCCGCCGGACGACGCCGCCGCCTCGATCCCGCCCGCGAAGTTCTTCGAAAAGCCCCGGCGCAGCATCATCGGGATGGTCAGCGCCCCGGTGGAGAGCACGTTGACCACCGGCCCGCCCGAGATGGTCCCGAACATGGCCGAGGAGACGACGGCCGCATGGGCCGGCCCGCCGCGCAGGTTGCGGGTCCACAGGAAGGCGATCTTGATCAGCGACCGCCCCCCGGCCGAGACCCCGAACAGCGCCCCGAGCACGATATAGGGGAACACGGTGTTCAGCAGGATGCCCATGAACCGCCCCAGCAGGCCCTGGGCGTTGTTGGTCAGGATGTCCTGCATGTTGGGCCGCCCGTCGAGCAGCGTGCGCGGCTCTCCGCCCAGCTTGGTGACGAGGTACTTGTTCATGTCCTCGGCGCCATTGAAGTACCAGACCAGCACGGTCAGCAGCGTGTAGGCGGCCATGGCGATGGCGACGGCCACCAGCGGCAGGCCCCAGACCCGCACGTTGACCCGCAGGAAGATGGCGATGGCCACCGCCACCAGCGGGAAGATCCACAGGCCCAGCGTGTTGATGCACGAAGGATCGTCGACCGAGGTCGGGGCGGGCAGGCCGTAAAGCTCGGCGAACTCGATCTCCTCGGCCATCGCCTTCTCGATCAGCGCCGCGCGCTCGCCGGTGAACTGGTCGACCAGGCAGACGCTGTCGATCTCGACCAGGTAGCCGAGCGAGATGGCGATGGCGGAGAGGATCAGCGCGCCGTCCATCAGCCGCCCCGGCCAGGCCGCGCGCCCCGCCTCGCGCGCCGTGCGGGCGAAGGACTGGTCGAGCGCGACGATGCCCATCATCAGCACGAAGGCGATGGGGAACAGGTATTCGTAGGAGAACCGGCGGATCACCACGCCCTCGCCCAGCAGCGCCTCGGCGGCGGCGTCGAGGCCGGGCAGCGCCGGGAGGGTGTTGAGCATCCCCAGGATCACCAGCGCGAAGCCGAGCCAGAGGGACAGGCGCCGCGCGCGGTCCGGGCCGGCGGGGACGGGGCGGGGCGCGTCGGCGGTGGGGCTGCTGTCGGTCATGGGTCCGGCGGCTCCGGGTTGGGGACGGGTGGGGCGCAGGGCGGAGGCGGGCGCGGCGGGGACGACGGCGCCCGCGGGAACGGCGGGGACGGCGGGGACGGCGAGGGGAGGTCGGCGTCCGCCCCGCGGCGAGGGGAACCGGGGGCGGACGCCGCGGCCGGGCCCGTCATCCGCGCCCGGCAGAAGCGGGCGGGGCGGGCGCGGCCGACACGCGGGGGCACGCGGAAGCGAAGGCGACGCAATCGAAGGCGGGGCGGTCGAGGGCGGGGCGGCATCGGCCGCCGGGGGCGCGGCGATGCAGGCCCCGACCCCGGGGGGCCGGGCGGCGCGACGCGCGCCGCCCCTTTCCGCCCGCGCGGGTCCCGGGGCCGGGGCCCCGGATCGCGCGCGGCTCAGCCCGTCACTCGGGCCTGGCGCAGGCGGGCACCTCGTAGCCGGCCTCTTCCCAGGCGGCGACGGCGCCGGGGTGGTACTTCACCGGGTTCGGCCCGCAGAAGCCCGAGGCGTCGGCGTCGAGCACGCCGAAGTTCACCGTGCCGCCATAGGGCACCTTCACCTTGATGCGGTCGAGCGTGGCGATATGGGCCGCGGTCAGCGCCTTGGCGAGATCGAAGCTCATGTCCTTGTTCACCACGTCGGCGAAGGCGGTGCCCATGCCGCGGAAGGTGGCGTCCTCGGAGACCAGCCGCACGCCGGCGCCCTCGGCATAGCCCATGTCCTCCCACTTCACGATGATCGGCACGTTGCCGGGCGCCTTGAAGATGCGCTGGTAGCCCTCGCTCTCGAAGATGTCCTTGGGGGTGGAGACGATCACCACGTCGCCCGCCGACTGCATGATCGTCACCCGCTCGGACGGGAAGGTGATCGGCATGACGAAGGCGTCGACGGACCCGTCGACCAGCAGGGTCGAGACCTGGCCCCAGTTGACCTGGTGGCCCTTGTAATCCTCGCCGTCCTTCAGACCGGCGGCGAGCTGGATCGCCTGGCGGGCGTTGACCAGCGCGGCGCCGCGGGGCGGGCCGTTGAACACGGTCTTGCCGCGCAGCTCCTCCCAGGCGTCGATGCCCTCGCTCTCCAGCGCGAAGAGCCCGTAGGCCCCGGCGTTGTAGGGATAGAGGGCGCGCAGGTTGGCGGCCAGCGCGGCGCCGTTCTCGCCCTGCTTGGCATAGGGCCCGCGGCCCTTGTCGAGCAGGAACCCGAGGATCAGCGGCATGGCCGAGATGTCGGTGCGCCCCTCGGCCACGTTCAGCACCGACTTGGTCAGGGTCTGGCCTTCCTGCACCTGCAGGTTGGCGACGCCCGCCTCGCTGGCGACCTCGGCCAGGTGCAGCACCGCGACATGGGGCGAGTTGCCGGGGCTCGAGGTTTCGGCGGTCAGGTTCTGCTGCGCGTTCGCGGCGGAAAGGCCGAAGGCGGCGGCGAGGATGCCGGCGACGGCGGTCTTGATCGGGTTCATGCTGTCCTCCCTGGTCGCATGACGCGTCCGCGGCCCCTTCCCGGTCGGGACGCGGGGGGGTCATTCGGCCGCTTCGCGGCCCTTGTGGTTGGCGGCCTTGCGCCCGCGGTAATGCACGCTCAGCTCCAGCGGCACGTCGTTTTCATCATAGACGCCGATCATGACGCCGCGGCGGCGGGTCTTCTGGCGCATCTCCACCAGCTGCGCCTCGGTCCGCGTGGTGCGCTGGGACGGGCGGCGGGCCCAGGCGAAGAGCTTCTCGTACATCGCCTCGACGGCGGCCACATGCTCGGGCGCCTCGGAGGCGCCGAGATCCGTCAGCTCCTGCGGGTCGTTCTCAAGGTCGAACAGGATCGGCCGGAAGCCGCCCTCGCAATGGACCAGCTTCCACTTCTTGTCGGCGACCATGAACATCACCCCGTCGCGCGGCGACATGCCGAGCCGGTCGGCGATGGGGCTGGCCGAATAGTCATACTCGCAGATCACGCAGTGGCGCGGGGTCTCGGTCGCCTCTCCGCGCAGGATCGGCAGCAGCGAATGGCCTTCGAGCACATGGCGCTGGCCCGCGGCATCCCCGCCCGCCACGTCGAGGAAGGTGGGCGCAAGGTCGATGCATTCCACCAGCGCGTCGCAGACCGTGCCGCGGGTGGCGTCGGCCTCGGGCGAGGGGTCGTAGATGATCAGCGGGATCTTCGTGGAGGTGTCGTGGAAGAAGGTCTTCTCGCCCATCCAGTGATCCCCGAGGAAATCGCCGTGGTCGGAGGTGACGACGATCATCGTGTCCTCCATCCGCCCGGTCTCCTCGAGCCATTTGAACAGCCGGCCCATCTGGTCGTCGGCCTGCTTGATCAGGCCCATATAGGCCGGGATCACCGCGTCGCGGACCTCCTGCCGGCTGAAGGCCTTGCCGACGATGCTGTCCATGAAGGCCTTCAGGACCGGGTGCGCGGCCTCGTATTCGGCCTGCGACGCGATGGGGGCCTGGACGTCCCCGGGGCCGTACATGCTCGCATAGGGTTCGGGGACGATATAGGGCCAGTGCGGCTTGATATAGGAGAGGTGGCAGAGCCAGGGCGTGTCGCCGCGGCTTTCGATGAACTCCATCCCGCGGGTCGTGAGGTACGGCGTCTCGCTGTCCTTCTCGAGGATGTTGGCCGCCTCGGAGGAGTTCTTGAGGAACCAGCCCGAGAGCACGTTGCCCGCGGCGTCGACGCCCGAATTGGCGAAGTCGTGCCAGGGATTGTCCGACTCGTAGCCGCGGGCCTTGAGGTACTTGTTGTATTCCTTCGCCCCGTCCGGGTCGTAGGAGCCGTCCGGCCCCTCGGGCAGCATGCCGTCGTCGCGCTCGAACACGTCGAAGCCGCATTCCGAGACGCGGGCGCCGATCAGGCTGTCGGGTTCGAGGCCGAGCCGCGCCATCCCCTCTTCATCCGCGCGCATGTGGGTCTTGCCCACCAGCCAGCACTCCATCCCCGCCTCGCGCAGGTGGTCGCCCATGGTCTTCTCGCCGACCTTCAGGGGAATGCCGTTCCAGCTTGCGCCGTGGGAATGGACGTAGCGGCCGGTATAGGTGGACATGCGGGAGGAGCCGCAGATGGGCGACTGGATATAGGCGCGGTCGAAGCGCACGCCCATCGCGGCCAGCCGGTCGATATGCGGCGTGTGCAGGGCCTTGTGCCCATAGCAGCTCAGGTAATCCCACCGAAGCTGGTCGAACATGATGAAAAGGACGTTCTTCGGTTTGGCCATGCTGCATCGCCGCAAAACCGGGCCTCTCCCAAGGCGATCCGGGGTGCGCGGCGCTCCTCCCGCTGTTTTCCAGTGCAAGGGTTACATCGGGGAAAGCCCGTCGGGAAATGCCGATTTCGGCGGAAACATAACGAAACGGCTATGAAGCCCGCCCCTTGTCCAGCCCCATGGAGCGGACCTCGTCGCGGATCGCCTGCTTGAGGATCTCGACCCCCGGGCCCGCGGGACGGCCCGGCTGGGTGGTCAGGCCGACCGCGCCCATCAGCCCCTCGGCCGCATCGGTGGAGAGGCGCACGAGCGCGCCGCGCTCCAGCTCCTCGCGCAATGCGCCCAGCGGCAGGCAGACCACCGCGTCGCCGGTCCGAAGGTAGGAGCGGGCGAATTCGAAGCTCAGCGTCTCGATCCGGCGGGTGAAGCGGTCGAGGCCCTGGGCGGCGAGCCAGCGGTCGAGCTCTTCGCGGATGATGGTCCCCTGCGTGGGCAGCACCGTGTCGTAATCGTCGATCTCGGCCGCCGTCACCCCCTGCCGCCCGGCCAGCGGGTGGCCGACGCGGGCGAAGAAGACCAGCGGCTCGTCATAAAGATGCTCGAAGGCCATGCCCTGCATCCGCTCGACCCGGTTGAGCCGCCCGAAGCCGAAATCCACCTTCCCCTGCGCCAGCCGGTCGACCATCAGCCCCGAGGACACGGTTTCGATCAGCAGGTCCGCGTCGGGGGCGAGGGCGCGGAACCGCGCCACCGCGCCGGGCATCACCACGCGCACCACGTTCGGCAGCGCGAAGACCGAGACCCGCTCGGCCGTGTTGCGGCCCCGCAGCGCCTCGATCCCCCGGTCGACGAGGCCGAGCCCGGCGCCGGCATGGGCGTGCAGCATCCGGCCCGCATCGGTCAGCGTCATCCGCCCGCCCGCCCGGTCGAAGAGGGGGGCGCCCAGCTCCTGCTCCAGCTCGCGCAGGGTGCGCGAGACGGCGGGCTGCACCGTGCCCAGCGCCTCGGCCGCGCCGGTGACGGAGCCGACGCGGGCGATGGCGAGGAAGCAGCGCAGGTGGCGCATGCGGATGCGCGACGGGGCGGTCATGGGCGAGTCCCGGGCCATGGCCCCCGGGCGCGGGGCGCGCGCCCGGGGGCCGGTTGCAGGAGGGAGGGGGCGGAGGCCGGTTTCAGGGGGGGCGGAGGCTGTCTGATCGGCCCGTCAGATCGGGTTGTAGAGGTCGGCCTGGAACTCGTAGGAATAGGTGCGGTGCGCGCCGTCGGGCAGGATCAGCACGTCGCCCACCTTCGGCATGGCCGTCAGCGCGCGGGTGAAGGTCAGGATCGCGTCGACCTGCCCGGCCTGGGGCGTGGTGACCTTCGGCGCGGCCCAGGCGGAATCGTCGGAATAGGGCACCAGCGCCTCGCCCGCAGCGACCCCGTCGTTGAACAGCAGGAGCCCGAGGTAATCGCCCGCCGCGGCATGGACCGCGTCGGTCCCGGCCTTGAGCGACAGCCACGCGCCGCCGTCGGCGGCCCCGCGCTTGTCGCCGACATGGATCACGCGGACCTGCATCTCTCCGGTCGCGTCGGGAACCGGGCGCAGGATCACCGGGGCGGCGGTCATGTACGGACCCGCCGCGTCATTGGCCACGAAGCGCCACTGCGCCAGCGCGGCGTCGGTGTTGGCGCGCATCCGCGCGTCCACCGCGATCACCGCGCCCGCCGCCGGGGGCTGGTCGGCGCCGTCGCGCTGGATCATCACCCGGCGCATCTCCTCGGGCGGGGCGGCGATCGAGGTGGCGGGCGGGACCTCGCCGCCCACCGCCGCGCGCGCCTCGGCGCAGACCTCGGGGCCGCCGGGGACGTAATCCTCCAGCCCCGCGCCGGCGAAGGCGATCACCTCGGTCGCCGCGTCGCCATAGCTGTGCAGGTACGCATCCATGTCTGCGCTCTGCTGGGCGTAGTAATCGCCGTAGGACAGGTTCACAGGCGGCATCCAGGGCAGGTCGGCATAGGCCTCGGTCTGGTTCGGCTGCGGCTGGTAATGCGCCAGTCCCGCCCCGCGGGTGGAGTGGGAATAGAGCCCCAGCGGGTCCGTCTGCGTCACCCGGTGGCAGGAGGTGCAGACATTGTCCGGCGCGTCCATCTGCGCCAGGTGCCGGTCCCAGGTCGCGAACAGGTCGACCCCGTCGACCTCGGCATGGGTGTAGAAGAACGGGCCGAGCGGGTTGGAGGGGACCAGCGCCTCGGGCGTCGCGAACCCCTCGCGCGCGTTGAGCTTGCCCTGGGTGATCCAGGGCGTGTGGATGAACGGGTCGGCGGCGTGGCACTGGGCGCAGTCGATCCCGGACATCCAGTACATGTCGCGCCAGAACCTCTGACCGCCCTCGGACCAGGGCGCGATGATGGTCTGCACGTCATGCACGCGCGGCCCCGGGTCGGGGTTGTCCGGCCCGTACCACTGGAAGAACGAGGTCGCCCCGGTGCGCGGGTGGTGGCCGATCACCGCCACGTCGCGCAGGTCGGTGAAGCCGTCCTCCATGTCCACCGGGTCCTTCGGCGACTTCACCTTGTAATGGCGGGCGAGGAACACCCACTGCACCTCGGGGTTGGACCCGGGCATCCGGCCGACGATGCTGTAGGGGATCGACTGGCCTTCGAACTGGTGCACGCCGGTGAAGTCGGTGGGCAGGAACATCGGGCGGTCCGAGTCCATGTCCGCGTGGTAGCTGTCGGGGACCGTGCCGTCGACGGTCAGCGGCAGGTACTTGCCCGAGCGGTGGCGCCATTCGTCGCCGACCCGTTCATAGAGGGGGATGTTGCGGAACACGCCCATCGCCGCGGCGGTGTTCTCGGTATAGGCGGCCCAGGCGGCGTCCAGCTGCGCCTTCGTCGGGTCCGACGGGGCGCCCGAGGACGGGACCTTCGGCGGCGGGCAGGACGCCGCCTGCCCCGGCTCCGCGCCCGCCGCGGCGCCCGCCGCCAGCGCGCCCGCCGCGATCAGCGCCGCCCCCAGCGCGCGCATGCTCGTCATCGTCATCATCCCATCCCCTCGGTCTGCATCCCGGCGGCGGCGCGCGCCGCCCAGAACGGGGCCCCGGCCCAGCGCCGCTCGGCGGCATAGACCTGGCCCCGCGTGTTCACGTGCTGCGCGAAATCCGTCGCCCGCGCCCGGTGATGCGCCTGCAGCGCATCCGGCGCCCCGGCGGCGGCGCGGGACAGCGCCCCGGCCCCCGCGGCGCCGTCGGCGATCCCCTTCGCCATCCCCCAGGAGGACAGCGGGTCATACCCCGCCGCCGCGTCGCCCACGGCGACGAAGCCGGGCGCACCGGGCGCGAGCGTCCATTGCACCGAGGCGTCGAAGGCCTCGAGGCGCCCCGGCAGGGCCCCGCCCGCCGCCATCGGCGCCAGCAGCGGCGAGGCGGCGAGGCGCGCGCCCCACAGCCCAAGCGCGCCGCCCGGATGGGCGCGGATCGCGGCCGGGTCGCACATCCAGGCCGCCAGCACGTCGCCGCAGCCAAGGCGCACGCCGTACCACCAGCCGTCGGGCGCGGCCTCGATCCGCAGGCGCCCGGAGCGTCCGGCGCCCTCGGCCCCCGCGATGCGGCCCACGAGGCCCGTCAGCCGGTCCCGCCGCAGCACCCGGGCGCCCAGCAGCCGCGCGGCGGCGGCGCGGCGGCCGCTGGCGTCGACCACCAGCGCGGCGCGCAGGCTCTCTCCGCCCAGTTCCGCGCGCCAGGCGCCGCCTTCGCGCACCAACGCGCAGAGCCGCGCGCCCCAGCGGAGCTCCACCCCCGCCGCGCGCGCCTGGTCTTCCAGCGCCGCGTCGAAGGCGGCGCGGTCAAGGTTCAGCCCCTTGCCCGGCAGTCCGAAGACATAATCGCGGTCCAGCGCCCCGGCCGCGCCCCAGGCGGAGCGCACGCCGGGGCTGTCCCCGTGCCGCGGATCAGCGAGGGCGGCGCCGAGGCCCGCGCCCTCCACCACCTGCAGCCCGCCGGGGGGCAGATGCTCGCCCGGGCGGCGGCGGCGGGCGCGCGGCGCGGCGTCGGCCAGCACCACCCGATGCCCGTCCCGCGCCAGCCGGATGGCGGCGGCGAGGCCCGCGGGCCCGGCGCCGATCACCAGCGCGGCGCCCCTGTCCGGCGCCGGGACGCTCACGCCCCCAGCCCCGGGTCGCGCTCGGTCTCGGCATAGCTGGCGCCGCCGTCACCGCTGGTCACGAAGCCGAGGCGGAACCAGTTCTCGGCCATCTCGTTGTAGCACGCGTCGCCCATGTCATCCCAGGCGGGGGGCGTCCACTCGGACCCCACCCCGTCCCGGATCACCAGCGTCGGGCGCTGCACCGGCCACCAGGCCCCGTTGCAATCGAAGAAATCCGCCTGCCAGGGCAGCGCGTTGCCCATGGTCATGTCGCCCGGCTTCATCGCGCCCGAGACGCGCAGCGGCGCGGCCCAGACGCCCGGGGTGCGGGCGATCTCCCAGCTCTCGATCCCCGGGAAGAAGGGCGAGCCGGAGGACCCGTCCAGCGCCCCGAGGTCCAGCGCCCGGGGCTGGTCCGCCACGGCGTAGTCCGAGAGCGGCTTGTACGGATCGGGGTGCAGCGGGTCATAGTCGGCGGCGAAATCGCCGTCGCGCCATTTCTCGAACCGCGCGTATTGCAGGGCGGTCACCTGGGCGATGTCGAACGGGACGCCGGTGGAGGATTTCGGGTGGTCCGTCACCTCGGGCGACACCTGCGGCATCAGCGCGGCCGAGCGGTCGTCGCTGCCGGGCTTGCGCAGCCGCCGGAACAGCTTGTCCCGCGCCTTGTACGCGTCGGAGTTCGGGTCCGGGTTCGCATCCGACATCTGCTGCATGGCCTGGCCCTGCAGGAAGTCCGCCTTGCCCGGCCCGTGCCCCTTGGCGCCGTAGAGGTTCACCCATTGCAGCACCGAGACCGAGCGCAGCACCGGGTAGATATGGGCCATGAAGGACACGTCCCCGGCGCAGGCGCCCGCCACGTCCTCGGACACGTCGCCGAGCGTCGTGTAGTAGCCCATCCCGGGCGTGTATTTCGGCGGCGGGCACAGCACCCAGGCGAACTGCCCCGGCTGGTCGAGCGTGACGCAGGAGCCGTCGGCGAAGGTGATCTTCGCGGTGATCTTGCCGTCGGCGCTGTCGTCGTACCACAGGTCGTTATTGGCGTATTGCTTGACCGGGGCCGCGGCGGTGAAGGCGTCCCCGGTCCAGCCGCCCGAGACGCCGTCGCCGCCGAAGACCAGCAGGCGGCCGGTGTCCGGCTCGGCCCAGGCGGTCCCGATATTGGCCTCGGCGGCGGCGTTCCCGGCGTCGGGGAACGCGATCCCCGCCCGCGCCTGCACCGGGGCGCCCGGCGGGGCGTTATGGGCGGCCGAGACGGTGATCGGCCCCGGGTCGATGGCCAGCGCGTTGCGGTCCTCGCCCGTCACCGAGGCGTTGCGGGTCTCGGCCGTCTTCCAGTCGATGGGCGGCACGCCGGGGCGGCTGACCCCGGGGGCGTGCGGATCGGTGCTCAGCGCCGATTTGCGATTGGCGAGGTGCACGGTCCACTCGATGCCCTGCACGTCGGCCCCGAGCACCACCTCGCGCACCGCGACGCCGTCCTCGTACTCATAGATGCGGAAGCGCTGGCCCTGCTTCTTCACCTGGCCGCCGACCTTGTAGGGCTTGCCTTCATTGGGCGTCTCGTAGGGCGCCTCGGCCCCGAGATAGAAGGTGGCCGGGTTGGTCGGATCGACCGGGAAATTGCCGATGCGGGCGATCCCGAGCGCGGGATGGATGGCGTAGGTCTTGGTCATGGCGGCGCCCCCCTCGGCGGCCTGCGGCGCGGGCGCCGCCGCCCCCCTCCCCCGGGGAGCGGCGGGCCGCGGCGCGATCAGATGGCGGCGACGGCGTAGCGGCTGCGGATCGGGTAATGCACCCCGACCTGCGCGGTGACCGAGACGTTGGCGCGGCGTTCGAACACCATCACGCAGTCCGAACCGCCGAACTGGAAGAACGAGAACATCTCGCCCTTCTCCATCCAGCGCCCCTCGTTGACCGCGGCGATCTTGGCGTTCAGCTTCTCGACCTGCTCGAGATAACCGCAGCCGGCCTTCTCGTCCTCGGTCAGCGTGATCGGCACGCCCCCCGGCCCGGTGAACACGACCGAGGAGACCTGCGCCATGCCCATCGGCAGCACGGCGACCTTGCCGAAGGCCTCCGTCTCGAGCACCAGCAGCCCGCGGCACTGCACGAACTGGTAGCCGGTCGGATCCTCGGCGTTGAGGTACCGCTGCGGGATGATGGCGTTGGCGAGGCCCCCGTTCTCGGGCGCGTCCGGGTCCTGCTGCTGCAGGTCGACCTGGAGGTAGACCTGCCCGGGGATGAACTTCGCCTCCAGCACCTTGCCCGCCACCGGCGCGTGCAGGCGGTGATAGTCGAAGGTGTTGAGGAAGGAGTGGCAGAACAGCCCGCCCTGGAAGCAGTCGGCGTGCTCGCTGTCGGCCAGCAGCTCCTTGATCGACCACTGGATGTGCTTGACGGTGATCGACGGGTCCGCGGGCATCGGATCGCCCACGGGGGTGGAGACCGCCCACTGCCCGACGAAGGTGGATTCCGCCGGGAACACGATGGTCCTGTCATCCTCGGGCGCCGCCACCGGGCGCAGGGTGTCGATGTTGTCGAACTCCCGCGCGAAGAACGCGTTGAAGGTCGCGTAGTCCTCGGGCGGCTTCTCGTAGTCCTGCCAGGTGTATTCCGGCGCATAGCGGAAGCTGGCGAGCTTCGCGGCCGAGGCGGGGGTGTCGAGGAACGCGCCCCAGTCCACCGCGAAGTCGCGCAGCCATTCCGAGATCGGCGTCAGCGCGTCGCCGCCGGGGGCGATGGGGCTCTGCAGCGCCTCCAGCTCGGGCTGGTTGAAGTAGTAATAGAGCTGGATGATCCGCAGGTAGACCGTGCGCTCGTGCATGGTCTGGCCGTCCTGCTCCCAGCGGCGGATCTCGGGGATCCACTGCACCAGCGCGTCGAGATAGAAGAAGAACTGGTCGAGGCTGTGGACCAGGCTCAGCTCGGGGATCCCCTGTCCCCCGACCCGGGCGATGGCCTTGTCGAACGCCTCGGCGTACCCGTATTTCGCGATGATCTTCGCGAGGCGCCGGGTGATCGGCTGGGTCGGCTCATAAACCGAGTCCCAGGGCGGCATCCCGGAGAGGAAGGGCGGCGGGCCCTTCTGCACGTTCTCGAGGGGTTCGTGCGCGGCCAGCGACTCGAGCTGAAAGGTGGAGGCGACCGAGGCCAGCGACGGCGAAGCGGCGCGGCGACGGCCTGCTGCGGGAAATTCTTTCACGGAGCACCTGCTGGTTCTCTGCGGACCGGGTTTCACCCGCCGCTGGTTCGGCGCACGCCGCCCCCCATGGCCGACGCGCCTGGGGCCAAGCTTCCGCGAAACCCGCGCCGGTTGTCCAATTCTTTCTGAAAAGTGTGGAAACAACCGATTTTCCGCCGCGGCGCGGGGCGGCGCCCCGCCCCGGGGCGACCCTCCGATGACGCGCACGTCAGAAATCTGGCGAAAAAAGCGTGAAAGTCGTTTCTGTCCGGCGGGAAAATGGGGCATAACGGTGGCGAGGCGCCGTCCCGCATTCCCGTGCCGCGGGTCCGCGCCCAGAAAAACAAGTCGTCGATCAAGGGGGACGCCGCATGCCCGACGTCCAGTCCAGTCCCGTGCGCGCGTCGTCGCGCAAAGCCATGGACGTCGTGATTCTTGCGGCGGACGTGGTGGGTTACACGCGGCTGATGGCCGATGACAAGGATCAGACCGTTGCCGACCTGGAAACGGCGCGCAACATCCTGACCTCCGCCGCGGTGGCCCATGGCGGGCGCATCGCGGACGTCACCGGCGACGCCGCCATCGCGGTGTTCGACACCTCGGTCGGCGCCGTGCTGGCCGCGCAGGCCGCGCAATCCGAGCTTTCCGAGATCGCCGCGCACCGGCCCGCGCACCGGCGGATGCTGATGCGGATGGGGATCCACGCGGGCGAGGTTCTCGAAACTCCCGACGGGGCCGTGTTCGGCGACGCGGTGAACATCGCCGCCCGGCTCGAAAGCCTCGCCCCCGAGGGCGGGATCGCGGTCTCGGCCGAGGTGCAGACCCGCGCCCAGGGCCGCGCCGGGCTGGTCTTCGACGACCAGGGCGAGTTCGACGTCAAGAATTTCGACCGCCCGATCCATGTCCACCTGGTCAGCCGCACCGGCGTGCGCCAGGGCCTCGAAAGCTCGCGCAAGGCCGAGCGGCGGCTGGTGAAGGGCAACCTGCCGGTGCGCCCGACCGACCTGGTGGGCCGCGCCCAGGCCCTGCGCGAGGTGAGCAGCCTGCTGCGGGCCGAGCGGATGGTGACCCTGTTCGGCATGGGCGGCATGGGCAAGACCTCCATGTCCATCGAGACCGGCCGCCGCGTCGCCCCCGATTACCCGGACGGGGTGTGGTTCGCCGACCTCGCCGCCGTCGACGACCCCGGCGCGGTCGCCCACGCGGTCGCCGGCGTGTTCCAGGTGGCGCAGGCGGCGGGCAAGGGCATCCTCGAAAGCCTCGAGGAGGCGCTGCGCGGCCAGCGGCTGCTGCTGATCCTCGACAATTGCGAACACGTGACCGAGGCGGCGGCGAAGCTGGCCGACGCGCTGCTGGCCGCCTGCCCGCGGCTGCGGATCATCGCCACCAGCCGCGAGGCGCTGTCCATCGGCGGCGAGCGGATCTGGCCCCTGCCCCCGCTGGAGACGGCGGGCAAGTCCGCCCCGGCGGCGGAGCTGTTCGTCGAGCGCGCCCGGGCCGTCGCCCCCGGCTTCCGCGCCGAGGCCTTCGCCCCCGAGATCACCGAGATCTGCCGCACCCTCGACGGCGTGCCGCTGGCCATCGAGCTGGCCGCCGCGCGCTGCCGCTCGATGACGCCGAAACAGATCCTCGCCCGGCTCGGCGAACGCTTCCGGCTGCTGACCGGCGGCTCGCGCGCCGTGCGCGCCCGGCACCAGACGCTGCTCGAGGCGGTGCAGTGGTCCTATGACCTGCTGACCGAGCCCGAGCGCCAGGTGCTCGACCGCGCCTCGGTCTTCGCCGGCGGCTTCACGCTCGAGGCCGCGGAGGCGGTCTGCGCGGGCGGCGACGTGGATGAATTCGACGTCTGCGACATCCTCGACAGCCTCGTGCGCAAGTCGCTGCTGACGGCGCAGCACGGCGGCGAGGCGGTGCGCTACGGGATGCTCGAGACGATCCGCGCCTTCTCGGGCGCGCGGCTGTCGCGCGGCTCGGACGAAACCCGCCTGCGCAAGGCCCACGGCGCCTTCTTCTCGGACCAGGCGGACGAGAATTTCGCCCTCTGGCGCAGCCCCGACCAGCATGTCGCCCATGCCTGGCTCGACGCCGAGATCAACAACCTGCGCAACGCCTTCCGCTGGGCGCAGGAGACGGGCGAGGTGGACATCGCCGCGCGCATCGCCTCCTCGGTCGGGGACATGGCGCGGTTCCGGCTGGTGGAGGAAGCCGCCAACTGGGCCGAGGACGTGGTGGAGGCCGCGCAGGCCGCGCGCCATCCGCGCACCGCGATCCTGCTGACCTGGTCGGCGAGCTCGGCCTGGGCCTTCCAGCGCTTCGACGACGCCAAGCGCTTCGGCGAGGCGGCGCTGGAGCTGCTGGACGACCCGCACTACGACGATTTCGTCTGGGCTTACGGCGACCTCGCCTTCGTGTCGATGTATGCGGGCGACGTGGACGGGGCGGTGGAGCTGCTGGCCCGCGGCGCGGCGCATCCGGCGGACCGGGTGGACCGCTTCATCATGGCCTTCCACCTCTATATCCTCGCCGCCACCGGCAAGGTCGAGGAGGCGCGGGCCATCGCCGACGACGTGGTGGCGAAGGTCGACGCCGCCGGGGTGCCGATGGCCATCGCCATCGCCCATGGCGGCAAGGGCGCGGCGCTGGAACCCGTCGACCCGCCCGCCGCGCTGGCGGCTTACGAGCACGCGGTGGAGGCGGCGCGCCGCTCGGGCGCCAAGTTCATGGAAACGCTGGTCGCCCCGCGCGCGGCGGCGCTTCAGGGGCGGATCGGCGATCCGGCCGAGGCGCTGCGCGGCGTCGCGCGGATGATCGAAAGCTTCGGCGAGGCGACCGACATCGCGTCGGTCTCGGCCTGGCGGATGACGCTGGCGGCGCTGTTCGCGCGGGTGGGCCTGAACCAGGCGGCGGCGACGCTGCACGGCTCGCTCTCGGGCGTGATCGACGAGGGCGGGATGGCGCCGGAATACCTCTCGGCGGTCGAGGGGGTGCGCCAGGCGCTCGGCGCGGCGGTGTTCGACGAGGCCGCCGCGCGCGGCGCCGCGATGGCGGTGTCCGAGGCGTCGGGCTATGCGACCGTGCAGGTGTCCCTCGCCCTCGCGGCGCTGGAGAACGCGGGCGCGGCGGCGGAATAACCCCCGCGGGCCGCGCAGGAAAAAGGCCGGGGCGGCTGCGCCCCGGCCTTTTGCATGTCCCGCGCTCAGGCGGCGATCTGGTCCTCGGGCGGCTCGGCCGCGCCGGTCATGTAGGCCACCGCGTCGGACATCGAGCACGCCCTGGGGTCGAGCACGCACAGCCGCCGCCCGAGCCGGTGGACATGGATCCGGTCCGCCACCTCGAACACGTGGGGCATGTTGTGGCTGATCAGGATGATCGGGATGCCGCGGGCGCGGACCTCCTGGATCAGCTCCAGCACCCGGCGGCTTTCCTTCACGCCCAGCGCGGCGGTCGGCTCGTCCAGGATCACCACGCGCGACCCGAAGGCGGCGGCGCGGGCCACGGCGACGCCCTGGCGCTGGCCGCCCGAGAGGGTCTCGACCGGCTGGTTGATGTTCTGGATGGTCATCAGCCCCAGCTCGGCCAGCTTCTCCTTCGCGAAGGCCTCCATCCGCGGGCGGTCGAGGCGGCGCAGCAGCTTGCCCAGCCCGTCCTGGCGCACCAGCTCGCGCCCCATGAACATGTTGTCGACGATGGACATGGCCGGGGACATGGCGAGGGTCTGGTAGACCGTCTCGATCCCCGCCTCGCGCGCGTCGTTGGGGCTGGCGAAGCGCACCGGGGCGCCGTCGAGCAGCACCTCGCCGCCATCCGGGACCACCGCGCCCGAAAGCGCCTTGATCAGGGTGGACTTGCCCGCGCCGTTGTCGCCGATCACCGCCAGGATTTCCCCCGGCATCAGGTCGAAATCGGAATTGTCGATGGCCGTGACCTTGCCGTAGCGCTTCACGAGGCCCTTGCCTTGAAGAACGGGTTTCATGCCGTCGCCTTTCTGATCCACTGGTCCACGGTCACCGCGCCGATGATCAGCGCGCCGATCAACAGGTACGTCCATTGCGGGTCGGCCCCGGACATCCGCAGCCCAAGCTCGAACACCCCCACGATCAGCGCGCCGAAGAACGCCCCGAGGATCGAGCCGCGCCCGCCGAAGAGCGAGATCCCCCCGATCACCACCGCGGTGATCGCCTGGATGTTGCCGATCACGCCCGTGGTGGCGGAAGGGGAGACGGAGCCGAAGCGCCCGATCATCACCCAGCCCGCCAGCGCGCAGATGAGACCGACGAGGATATAGACCGACATCAGCGTCCGGTGGACGTTCACCCCCGCCAGCTGCGCCGCCTCCGGGTCGTCGCCGACCGCGTAGACATGCCGCCCCCAGGGGGTCGAGCGCAGCGCGTAGGCCAGCACCAGCACGAGGACCAGCATCAGGATCACGCCCAGGGTGAAGGTCGCCCCGCCCATCTTGATCGTGGTCCCCAGCAGCTGGAGGAACGGCGCCTCGGCCTCGATCTCCTGCGCGCGCAGGGTCTCGTTGGCGGAATAGAGGTAGTTGGCCGCCAGCACGATCTGCCACATCCCGAGGGTGACGATGAAGGGCGGCAGCTTCACGCGGCTGACCAGCCAGCCGTTCATCGCGCCGATGGCCGCGCCCGCCGCCATGCCGCAGGCCACCGCGATGGGCGCCGGGATGCCGTATCGGAAGGTGAACTGCCCCATGATGACCGAGGTCAGCACCGCCACCGCCCCCACCGACAGGTCGATCCCCGCGGTCAGGATGATCAGCGACTGCGCCGCGGCCAGCACGCCGACGATCTGCACCTGCTGCAGGATCAGCGTCAGCGCGAAGGGCGAGAAGAACTTGGACCCCAGCAGGATCCCGAACACCGCCAGCGCCGCGATCAGCACGATCAGCGGCACCAGCGACGGGGTCGCGTGCAGGGCGTGGTGGAACCGGGCGAAGAGGCCCTTCCGGTCGTCCTCGAACTGCGCGAAGCCTTCCTCGCGCCGCGTCTTGACGACGTCTTCGTAACTGTCGGCGTTTGCGTTGCTCACGGCCGCGCTCCCTCTGGATTGCATGATCGCCGGTCGGCCCCCGCGGATGCGCCGCGGCGGCCGGGGCAGACCCGGCGCGTCGCTGCGCGTCCCGGGCCGGGCGCGCCGCGGCTCGGGCCTTCAGGCCCGCGGCGGCGCGCGGAGGGCGTGCGGGGGCCTCGCCCGCCCGAGGGGTCGGACCGCCCCGGCGCCGTGGGGCCGCGCCGGGGGATCCTTGCCTCCCCCGCGGGGGAGGCGGGCAGGACAGGGGGCGCCCCCCGTCCGGCGGTCGTCCAGGCGCGGGCGCGCCGCGCCTCAGCTCAGCCCCAGCAGAGCTTCGCGCCCTCGGCCGAGTCGATCGAGGGAACGCCCTCGGCGGGCTTGTCCGTCACCAGCGTCACGCCGGTGTCGAAGAAGTCCTTGCCCTCGGTCGCGCTCGGCTTCTCGCCCTTCGTGGCCCAGGCGTGGATCGCCTCGATCCCCTTCGAGGCCATCAGCAGCGGGTACTGCTGCGAGGTCGCGCCGATCACGCCCTCGGAGACGTTCTTCACGCCCGGGCAGCCGCCATCGACCGAGACGATCAGCACGTCGCCCTCGCGCCCGATGGATTTGAGCGCCTCGTAGGCGCCGGCGGCGGCGGGCTCGTTGATCGTGTAGACGACGTTGATGAAGGGGTCCTGCGCCAGCAGGTTCTCCATCGCCTTGCGGCCGCCCTCCTCGTTGCCCTGGGTCACGTCGTGGCCGACGATGCGCGGGTCATCCTCGTCGCCCCATTTGTTCGGGTCCTTCACGTCGATGCCGAAGCCGGACATGAAGCCCTGGTCGCGCAGCACGCCGACGGTGGGCTGGGAGACGTCGAGGTCGAGGAACGCGACCTTCGCGTCCTTGGCGGCGTCGCCGAGGGTGGCGGCGGCCCACTGCCCGATCAGCTCGCCCGCCCGGTAGTTGTCGGTGGCGAAGGTCATGTCGGCGGCGTCGATGGGGTCGAGCGGGGTGTCGAGGGCGATGACCAGGATGCCCGCCTCGCGCGCCTGCTGCACCACCGGCACGATGGCCGAGGTGTTGGAGGGCGTCAGCAGGATGCCCTTGGCGCCGTTGGCGATGCAGGTCTCGATGGCCGCGACCTGGGTCTCGTTATCGCCGTCGACCTTGCCCGCATAGGCGTTGAGGGTGATCCCCAGCTCTTCCGCCTTGGCGTTCGCGCCTTCGCGCATCTTCACGAAGAACGGGTTGGTGTCCGTCTTGGTGATGATGCAGGCCGAGATGTCCGCGGCGGACGCGGAGACGGCGGAAAAGGCCAGCGCGGCGGCGCTGAGCGCGAGAAGTTTCTTCATGGTGTCGTCCTCCCGGATCGGTGGCGCGGCGTTTACGAAACGGCGCGGCGCCGCGGGGTGTCCTCCGCCCCGCTCGCCCCTTATGGGGAACCAGATTCCCGCCCCGCGGTCAATATATAAATCCATTTGATATATTAAATAAGCCGGGGCAGGATGCCCCCGATCCGAGGAACGAGGGTGGACGTGATGGCGCTTGGGGAGTTGTCGGCGGGGATGAACCTGACCGGCGTGCGCGCGCACAATGAGCGGCTGGTGATGTCGCTGCTGCAGCGCGGCGGCGCCATGCCGGGGGCCGAGCTGGCGAAGCGCTCGGGCCTGTCGCCGCAGACCGTGTCCAACATCCTGCGGCGGCTCGAGGCCGAGGGGTTCCTGACCCGCGGCGCGCCGCAGCGCGGGCGCGTGGGCAAGCCCTCGGCCCCGATGGCGCTGGACCCGGACGGGGCGCTGGCCTTCGGGCTGAAGATCGGGCGGCGGTCCTCGGATCTCGCGGCCATCGACCTGCACGGGCGGCTGCTGGCCCGCCGCCAGCTGACCTATCCCTACCCGATGCCCGACGCGATCTTCGGCTTCCTCGAGGAAGGCGTGGCCGGGATGTCGGCGGACCTCACCCCCCGCCAGCGCGAGCGGATCTGCGGCATCGGCATCGGCGCCCCCTCCGAGATCTGGAACTGGACCGAGCAGCTCGGCGCCCCGCCCGAATTCGACGTGTGGCGCGAGACGCGGCTGGCCGAGCGGGTGGCGCGGTTCAGCGACCTTCCCGTCTTCGCCGAGAACGACGCCACCGCCGCCTGCCGCGCGGAACATGCCTTCGGGCGGGGACGGGAGTTCAACGATTACGCCTATGTCTTCATCGGCAGCTTCATCGGCGGCGGCGTGGTGATGAACGGCGCGGTGGTCGAGGGCGGGCGGCGCAATGCCGGGGCCTTCGGCAGCCTGCGCACCGGCGGCGCGGGGCCCGAGGCGCCGCTGATCGACACCGCCTCCCTGCACCTGCTGGAGGCCGCGGTGGCGGCGGCGGGTCGCGATCCCGGCGCGCTCTGGGCCCAGCCGCAGGACTGGTCGGACTTCACCCCGCTGCTCGCCCCCTGGATCGACCGCACGGCGGAAGAGCTGGCCCGCGCGGCCCGCAACATGTGCGCGGTGATCGATTTCGAGGCGGTGCTGATCGACGGCGCCTTCCCCGCCTCGGTGCGCGCGGCGCTGGTGGAGCGGACGCGGGCGCGGCTCGACGCGCTCGACCTGCGCGGCCTGGCCCGCCCGCGGATCGAGGAAGCCCGGATCGGCCATGACGCGCGGGCGCTCGGGGCCGCCTCGGCCCCCATCTTCAGCCAGTTTTTCCTGCGCTGAGGCGCGGGTCTTCCTGCGCCGAGGCGCGGGGGCCGCCCCCCGCTGACGCTGCGTTGACGCACGGGGCGCCCCGCGCCCGGCGCCTGCCGCAACGTCATCCATGGCTTGCGGCAGCGCGCCGGCGCGTCTTCGCCCGCGCGCCCCAATTCCTAATAAATGGTTAACGCGCCTCGGTAATTCGCGCTATCCCGCGGGCGCGAGATTGCCTTTGAGGCCGATTTTGGTTAAGAAATAGCGCCCGAATTTCACCGCGCCGCCGCATGGCGCGCCGGGCGCCCGCCGGTCGCCGTGACCCGACCGGCCCGGATTTCAGACCGCCCTTTCGCGCCGGAGAGTGCCGATGCTCACCTTTGATTCCCGCGCCGCCGACGACGCGACCGCCGTTTCAGCGGCCACCTCCGCGCCGACCGAGTTCATCGTGCGCCTGGCCGAGGGCGCCATGGGCACCGACGTGGTGGACGCCGCGCTCTCGGAGCTGCGCGCCGCGCTGGGGATCGAGCTGACCGGCCGGACGCAGAAGTTCGGCTTCCAGTTCTGGCGCGCGGAAGAGGGCCTGTCCGCCGACGCGCTCGCCGCCTTCCAGCACGAATGGTGGTATGGCGAGGTGGTCCAGTCGGTGGAATACATCCGCGAGGACGCCGCCATCCACGCCGCCGACCTCGTGCCCTCGGACGCGCGGTTCGACGAGCTCTGGGGCCTCGACAACACCGGCCAGACCGGCGGCACGGCGGATGCGGACATCGACGCCCCCGAGGCCTGGGACAGCCGCACCGGCGCAGGCGTGCTGGTGGCGGTGATCGACACCGGGGTCGACTACACCCATTCCGATCTCGACGGGAACATGTGGGTGAACACCGGCGAGATCGCGGGCAACGGGCGCGACGACGACGGCAACGGCTTCGTCGACGACGTCTACGGATACGACTTCGCCTATGACGACGGCGACCCGATGGACGTGCAGTCCCACGGCACCCATGTCGCCGGCACCATCGCGGCCGAGGCGGACGGGTCGGGCGTGGTCGGCGTCGCCTACAACGCGCGGATCATGGCGCTGAAGTTCCTCAACGACAGCGGCTCGGGCTCCACCTCGGACGCGATCCGGGCGGTGGAATACGCCGCCCTGATGGGCGCGCAGGTCGCCAACAACTCCTGGGGCGGGGGCGGCTACGACCAGTCGCTGGCCGACGCGATCGAGCTGGCCGGGCAGTCCGGCCTGGTGTTCGTCGCCGCGGCGGGCAATGACGGGACCAACAACGACAGCTCGCCGCATTACCCGTCGAACTACACCGCCTCGAACGTGATCTCGGTCGCCTCGACCGACCATGACGACCAGCGGTCCAGCTTCTCGAACTACGGCGCGACCACGGTGGACGTGGCCGCGCCCGGCTCGGACATCCTCTCCTCGGTGCCGGGGGGCGGGTATTCGTCCTTCTCGGGCACCTCGATGGCGACGCCGCACGTGTCGGGCATCGTGGCGCTGATGCTGGAGGAAGACCCGACCCTGACGCCCGCGCAGATCCGCGAGCGGCTGATCGCCACCTCGGACCCGGTGGCGGCGCTGGCGGGGGTGTCCGTCTCGGGCGGGCGGGTCAACGCCGCCGCGGCGCTGCAGCCGCCCGCGAACGGGACCATTTCGGGCGTGGTGTGGGAGGACGCGGACGGCGACGGGATCCGCGACGCGGGCGAGACGGCGCTGGACGGCGTGCGGGTGTTCTTCGATTCCAACATGAACGGCGTGCACGACGTGCTGGAGACCGAGACCTGGACCGACGCCGACGGCGTCTACCGGTTCGAGGAGGTCACACCCGGCCTGTACCGCGTCGCGCAGGACGTCCCCCCGGGCTACGTGCAGACCGCGCCGCTGCTGACCGAGGCCTATTCCGTGTCGGACAGCGACGACGCGGGCGGCCCGGTCTATGACTGGGTCGAGGTCTCCTGGTTCGGGACCAGCCACGCGCTGAGCGACGACACCGAGTTCACCCTGGCCCTGCCCGCGGACTTCGGGTTCGAGTTCTTCGGCCAGGCGCAGACCCATGTGCGGATCACCGACAACGGGTTGATGAGCTTCGACACCGCGGCCGACACCTTCGCGCTCGCCGACTACATGAATGCGCCGCTCGGGTCCCCCGACACGCTGCGCGCGCTGATCTCGCCGCTCTGGGACGATTTCGTCTCCTACAGCAGCGACCCGCGGATCTACACCTGGCACGACGTCGCGAACGACCGCGTCATCATCCAGTGGGACGACATCCAGCGCTATTACAACGACGGCTCGGCCACCTTCCAGGCGATCCTGGAAGGCGATGGCGACATCGTGTTCCAGTACAAGATGGTCGACGGGAACATCTCGCCCACCATCGGCATCGAATCCCCCGACGGCGCGACCGCGATCGAACTGGCCTATGACACGACCTACGCCCGCGACGGGCTGGCCGTGCGCTTCACGCCCGGCGACGGGCAGCCGACCTGGCACGAGGTGCAGGTCTCCAGCGGCCAGGCGGTCGAGGGGGTGGATTTCGGCAACCTCGCCACCTCGCGCCCGATGGCCGAGTTCGGGCGCATCGACGCGCTCTCCTCCACCCCGCAGACCATCGCGCTGTCGCACAGCTTCGAGAACCCGGTGGTGTTCCTGATGGTCAACAGCCGCAAGGGCGACTCCCCGGTCACGCCGCGGCTGCTGTCCGTCGGCGCCGACGCCTTCGAGGTGTTCCTGCAGGAGCCGAACCACCTCGACGGCGTGCATGCCGGGGAATCGGTGTCCTGGGCGGTGATGGAGGCCGGGTCCTGGCGGCTGCCCGACGGGCGCCTGCTGGAGGTCGGGACGACCCGGACCGACCTGCTGACCCCGCAGGGCTTCGAGGACGTCGCCCTCGCCACCCCGTTCGACGCGCCGCCGGTCGTGGTCGGCCAGGTCCAGACCTTCAACGGCGCCGATTTCGTGCAGACCCGCGTCGCCGGGACCACCGCCGCCGGCTTCCAGCTGTCGATGCAGGAGGAGGAGGCGAACAATCTCGGCATCCACGCCGAGGAGCAGGTCGGCTGGTTCGCCATCGAACCGGGCGCCGGCGACTGGGACGGGCTGCAGTTCGAGGCGTTCTCGGCCACCGCGCCGGAGGGCGGCGGCTCGGTGTTCTTCGACGACGCCTTCGCCGCGGCGCCGCTGCTGATCGGCGGGCTGGGCAGCTTCGCGGGCGCCGACCCGGCCGGGCTGCGCGCCGCCTTCGTCGGGCGCAACTCCGCCTCGGTGGTGATCGAGGAAGACACCAGCGCCGACGCCGAGACCGGGCACATCGCCGAGCTCGCCTCGCTGCTGGCCGTCTCCGGGTCGGGCGTGGTCTCGGCCGCGCCGATGCAGCCGCCGGTGATCGCCGGGCGGGTGTGGAACGACCTCGACCGCGACGGGTCCGGCGACACGGCCGAGCGGGGCCTCGACGGCTGGCTGATCTACGCCGATCTCGACGGCGACGGGGTGCATGACGGGGACGAGCCCTGGACGGTGACGGACGAGGACGGGATCTACCAGCTCTCGGGCCTCGGGGCCGGGACCTGGACGATCCGGGCCGAGACGCCGCTGGGCTGGGTGCAGACCTCGCCCTCCTCCTCGGGCGGCTACACCGTGCTGTCGGAGGGCGGCGCGGGCTTCTCCGAGGCGGTCTACAACTGGGTCGACATCGCGGGCGTCGGCACGGCGCTGTCCCATTCGGACGACAGCGGCGTGACCGTGTCCCTGCCCTTCGCCTTCGACTTCTACGGCGCGGCGCAGACCTCGGTCGTGGTCAGCTCCAACGGCTACCTGACCTTCGGCACCCTCGGCTCGACCTTCTCCAACACCGCGCTGCCGGACGCGGGCGGCCCGAACGAGCTGATCGCGCCGTTCTGGGACGACCTCAACCCGCTGCAGGGCGGCACGGTCTATCACTGGCACGACGCCGCGAACGAGCGGTTCATCGTGCAGTACGAGAACGTCGCCCTCTACAACGGCACCGGCACGGTCACCTTCCAGGCGATCCTCGAGGCCGACGGCGACATCGTGTTCCAGTACGAGGACATGAACGGCACGACCTCGGCCACCGTGGGGATCGAGAACGCCTCGGGGACCGGGGGCGTGCAGATCGCCTACAACACCCCCGTCGCGGACGGGACCGCCTGGCGCATCGCCAACGCCGTCGGCGGCCCGCTGGGCCAGGAGGTGACGCTGGACGACGAGGGCGCGGTCAACGGCATCGATTTCGGCACCTATTCGGACAGCAACGTGATGGCCGAGTACGGGCTGATCGACGCCGTCGGCACGGGCGAGCTGACGGTGACCCTGTCGAACCGCTACGTGAACCCGGTCGTGTTCGTCACCCCGATGACCGAGAACGGCGCCGACCCGGCCATCGTGCGCATCCTCGACACCACCGCCGGAAGCTTCACCGTGCGGGTGCAGGAGGCGAACTATCTCGACGGCCGGCACGCGGTCGAGCAGGTCAGCTACATGGTGTTCGAGGCCGGCAGCTGGCAGCTGGAGGACGGAACCCGCCTCGAGATCGGCGAGATCGACACCGCCCGCCTGACCTCGGCGGGCTACGAGAGCGTGGGCTTCGACGCCGGTTTCTCGGGGCGGCCCGCGGTGATCAGCCAGGTGCAGACCGACAACGGGGCCGATTTCGTGCAGACCCGCACCCGCGCCGTCGACGCGAACGGCTTCCAGGTGGCGATGCAGGAGGAAGAGGCCCTCAACGACGGCATCCACGCGGTGGAGACCATCGGCTACATGGCCATCGAGCAGGGATCGGGCCTGTGGGGCGGCGCGGCCTACGAGGCGTTCGTGACCGGGCTCGACTTCACCGACGTCGCCTCGGACCTCGCCTTCGCGAGCGGCTTCACCGGGGCGCCGCAGGTGCTGGCGGCCATCGACGGCGTGCAGGGGCCGGACCCGGCGGGGCTGCGCCGCGGCGCCATCGACGCGGACGGCGTGTCGCTGCGCGTGGCCGAGGACCGCAGCTTCGACGCCGAGATCGCCCATACCGCCGAGGCGGTGAGCTATTTCGCCATCGCCGGGTCGGGGGCGCTGAGCGCGGATCCCATCGCCTCGACCGGGATCGACGACCCGGTCAAGGACGCGGACCGCACCGCCCTCGAGCGGAGCCTGGCCGCGGACGCCTGGGCCGACGCCTGGGCGGAGGAGAGCGACGCGGCCGCGCTGCAGGCGCTGCGCGACGCGGGCGAGGCGGCCCGGGACGCGCCCCTCGACGCCGCGACGCTGGCGGCCGCGGCGGATCCGGCGCTGAACCCGTCGCTCCTCTCCCTCTGGGACGACGCGCTGCTGGGCTGAGGCGGCCCGCCCCGCCCGCGCCGCCGCCCGGCCCCGCACCCCCGCCCCCCCCCGGGCGCATTCGGACGCCGCCCCGGGGCGGCGTCCTTTCGTTTCGCCCGGCGGAACCGGGGCGCCCGGCAGGCCCGCGCGCCCTTGACACCCGGCCCGTCCCGCGCCCCAACTGCCCCGCGCGCGCCCGGGGGCTGTGGCGCCCCGCGGGGGGACGCCGCGCGCCGCCGGATCCCCGCGCGCCGACGGACAGCCCGACGCGCCAACGACGCCGGGCGCTGCATCCCAGGGAGGATCACATGGTTGCATTCGACAGACGCCGCGCGCTCGGCCTGATGGGCGCGGGCGTGGCCGCCGCCGCCGCCGGCGGCCTCGCCGCCCCGGCCATCGCGAAGAACCGCAAGGTCGTCGTGGGCGCGCTGCGCTTCACCTCGCACTCCGCCAGCTTCGTGGCGCTCGAGCGCGGGTATTTCGCCGAAGCGGGCCTCGACGTGGAGCTGAAATTCTTCCAGGCCGCCCAGCCGATGGCCGTGGCCATCGCCTCGCGCGACGTGGATTACGCGGTGACCGCGGTGTCGGGCGGGCTGATCTCGCTCGCGCAGAAGGGCGCGATCAAGGTGATCGGCGGCGCCCTGTCCGAGGAGCCGGGGATCGACGGGCAGAAGATCCTCGCCTCCAACGGGGCCTATGACGCGGGCCTGACCTCGGCCGCCGCGCTGGCGGACCGCAGCTTCGGCGTGACGCAGGCGGGCTCGTCCTTCCACTACATGGGCTCGAAGATCGGCGCCGCGGAAGGCGCGATGCCGAAATTCAAGCCGCTGCAGAAGGTCGGCGCGATCATCGGCGCGCTGAAGTCGAACCAGATCGACGCCTGGTCGATCGTGCCGCACATCGCCAAGCCGCTGGCCGGGGCCGGCGCGGTGAAGATCATCGGCAACGTCTCCGACTACCTGCCGCATTACCAGGTCACCACCACCTTCACCTCGGACGCCAACGCCGCGAACGAGGCCGGGATGACCGGCGACTTCATCGCCGCCTTCTCGAAGGGCGCGGCGGATTACAACGCCGCCATGGTGGACCGGACCGAGGGCGATGACGGCATGAACGCCATGGTCGACCTGGTCCACAAATACGTCTACACGGACCGCCCGCGCGAGAAGGCGGCCCCGTCGATCATCAACGGCTCGATGCGGATCAACGAGGGCGCGAAGCTGAACATGGCCTCGATCCGCGACCAGCTGGAGTGGTACCAGTCCGAGAAGCTGGTGGACGCCTCGGTCACGATGGAGGACCTGGTGAACGCCTCTTACGTCGAGACCTTCGAGGCCTGACCCGGCCCCGGCGGGGCGGGCCGCCGCGCCCGTCCCGCCGCCCCCTTCCCGCGCTTTCGCGCCGATCCGCGCGAAGGCGCCCCCTTGCGCACATCGCCGCGCGCCGCCGCCCCCGCTTTCGCTTCGGCGGCCGCGCGCAGGCGCACCACGAAGGACCCGCCGATGGACATCCGTCTCGACGGCGTCAGCCACCGCTATGGCGACCAGGAGGTCCTGCGGGACATCCGCCTGTCGATCCCCGCGGGCCAGATCCTCTGCCTCGTCGGCCCGTCGGGCTGCGGGAAATCCACCCTCCTGCGGATGATCGGCGGGCTGGAGCGCCCGGAGGCGGGCCGCGTGCTGACCGCCGGATCGCCGCCCGAGGGCTGCCTCAACCCGCTCACCTACATCTTCCAGGACTTCGCGCTGCTGCCCTGGCGGACGGTGCACGGGAACGTGTCGCTGGCCCTTGAAGACCACCGCCTGCCGAAAGCGCGGGCCGAGGCGATCATCGCCGACGTGCTCGCCCGCACCCGCCTGTCGGATTTCGCGAACGCCCTGCCCCGGCAGCTCTCGGGCGGGATGAAGCAGCGGGTGGCCATCGCCCGCGCGCTCGCCGTGAACCCCGCCGTGATGCTGATGGACGAGCCGCTCTCGGCGCTCGATTCCCAGACGCGGGAGCTTCTGATGGACGACCTCGTCGCCCTCTGGACCCGCCGCCCCTTCACCGCCGTGTACGTCACGCACAACCTGGCCGAGGCGGTGCGCCTCGGGCATCGCATCGTGGTCCTGTCGCGCCGTCCCGGGCAGGTGCGCGAGGTGGTGGAGATCGACCGCCCCCTGGCCGAGCGCCGCCACGACGACCCGGAGCTGGCCGCCGTGCAGGCGCGCCTCTGGGGCATCATGCGCGACGAGGCCCGCGCCGCGGACGAGGAGCTTCTGGATGTCTGACGCCGCCCCCATCAGCACCGGCGCCGCCCCCGCGCCCCAAGCCGCCCCCGGAACCGCCCCGGAAACGGAAGTCCGCTTCCGCGGCGGCGGTTTCGCCCCGGTGCGCCGCCGCTGGATCGGGCCGCTGGTCTTCGTCCTGCTCATCGCGCTGGTCGAGGCGGGGACGCAGGCGGGCTGGATCTCCGCCCTCACCCTGCCCAAGCCCTCGGACGTGCTGGGCACCTTCGTCGAGCTGTGGGAGACGGGGATGCTCTGGACCCATCTCGCGCCGTCCCTCACCCGCCTCGCGGTCGGCGCGGCGCTGGGGGTGTCGCTGGGCGTGTCCGTGGGGGTGCTGATCGGCCTCTTCTCCTATATCCGCTCCGGCCTCGTGCCGGTGGTGGCGGCGCTGTTCCCGGTGCCGAAGATCGCGCTGCTGCCGCTGTTCGTGATCTGGTTCGGCATCGACGAGGGCTCCAAATACGCGCTCATCGCCTTCGGCACCTTCACCCCCACCGTCGTCGCCACCTATGGCGCGGTGGACAACGTGGACCGCGGGCTGATCCGCATGGCGCAGAGCTTCGGCCTTTCCTGGCTGTCGATCGTGCGCAAGATCGTGCTGCCCGGCGCCATGCCGGGGATCCTCTCGGGGCTGCGCATCTCGCTCGCCATCGCGATCATCCTGCTGGTGGCGGCCGAGATGCTGGGCGCCGAGCACGGCATCGGCGCCTATATCCTCGAGGCCGGGTCGCTCTACGACCTCGAGCGGCTGTTCGCCGGCGTGGTGATCCTCTCGCTGCTCGGCGTTCTGACCAGCGCGGGAATCGGCGCGCTGGAGCGGCGGCTGCTGCGCTGGCGCGGCTGAGGCCGGGGCGCCGCCCTGCCCCCGCGGCAAGGCGACGCCCCTGGCGGGCGCTGCCGCAAGGGCGGCGCAACCGACACGCGAAATCACCAATAATTCAACGGGAAGGGGCGGCCCGGGGCCTCCCATTCCGCCGCCGCCCGGTGCATGCTTCGCGGCGGGAGGAACAGGCATGGGCGAAGACGCGCCGCTGGACGTGCTGATCGTCGGGGCCGGGCTGTCGGGCATCGGCTGCGGCGCCTGGCTGAACCGCAGGCTGCCGGGCAAGTCGTGGGAGATCATCGAGGCGCGCGGCGACCTCGGGGGCACCTGGGACCTGCACCGCTATCCCGGCATCCGCTCGGACAGCGACCTCTACACCTTCGGCTTCGACTTCAAGCCTTGGCGGTCCGACAAGGCCATCGCCGGGGCGGCGGAGATCATGGCCTATCTGCGCGAGGCGGCCGAGGAAGAGGGCGTCGCCCCCCGCATCCGCTATCGCCGCCGCCTGCTGCGCGCCGACTGGGACGGCGACGCCGCCCTCTGGACCGCGACGATCCGCGACGAGGAGACGGGCGCCGAGGAAACCCGCCGCGCCCGCTGGCTGTTCGGCGCGACGGGCTACTACGACTATGACACTCCCCACCGCCCCGATTTCCCGGGCGAGGCGGATTTCCCCGGCCCGATCATCCACCCGCAGCTCTGGCCCGAGGGGCTGGACGTGACCGGCAAGCGCATCGCCGTCATCGGCTCCGGCGCCACGGCGGTGACGCTGGTCCCGGCGCTGGCCCGCGACGCGGCGCATGTCACCCAGGTGCAGCGGACGCCGAGCTACATCCTGCCGATCCCGTCGCGCGACGCGAATGCCGAGCGGCTGAAGCGCCTCCTGCCCGCGGGCCTCGCGCATCGCCTCGCGCGGCGCAAGAACATCCTGCGCCAGCGCGTCGTCTACGCCCTGTGCCAGCGCTACCCGGAAACGGCGCGCAAGCTGATCCGCAAGATCAACGCCAAGATGCTCCCCGAGGGCTTCGACGTGGACGCCCATTTCAACCCGCCCTACGGGCCCTGGGACCAGCGCCTCTGCGCCGTGCCGGACGCGGATTTCTACAAGGCGATCGGGTCGGGGAAGGCGTCCATCGTCACCGGCCCCATCGCGCGGCTGACCGAAACCGGCATCGAGATGCAGGACGGGGCGCAGGTTCCCGCCGACCTCGTGATCGCCGCCACCGGGCTGCGGCTGCAGCTCTTCGGCGGCGCGACGCTCTCGGTGGACGGCGCGGCGGTCGACCCGGCGACGCGGCTGGTGTTCCGCGGCTCGATGCTGTCCGGCGTGCCGAACTTCGCCTTCGCCATCGGCTACACCAACTCAAGCTGGACGCTGAAGATCGGCCTCTTGTGCGAGCATTTCACCCGCCTGCTGGCCCGGATGGAGGAGGTCGGCGCCGCCGCCGCCATGCCCGTCGCGCCCGAAGGCGGCGAGACCCGCCCGCTGATGGATTTCGGCGCCGGCTATATCCAGCGGTCCCTCCACACCCTGCCCCGCCGCGGCGCCGCCGCGCCGTGGGAGATGAACCACAACTATTTCGCCGACGAGAAAGTCTTCCGCAGCGGCCCGATCGACGATCCGGCGCTGCGTTTCATTCCCGCCCGCACGGCCGCCGCCGCCCGGGCCCCCGCCGCACAGGAGACCGCCGCATGACCGAACAGATCGCAGAGCTTCCCGACGGCCGCCGCATCTGCTGGCGCGCCGAGGGCGAGGGGGCGCCGCTCCTCGCCATCATGGGGCTGGGGATGCACCTGACCGGCTGGCCGCCCGAACTGGTGGATGAACTCAAGGGCCGCGGCTTCCGGGTGATCATGTTCGACAACCGCGACGTGGGCCGGTCCTCGCGCATCGACACGCCGCCCCCGGGGAACCTCGAGATGCTGCTGGGGCGGGTGAAGCCGCACCACTACGACCTCTCGGACATGGCCGCCGACGCGGCGGCGCTGCTCGACCATCTCGGGATCGACGCGGCCCACGTGATGGGCATGTCGATGGGCGGGATGATCGCCCAGACCTTCGCCGCCCGGCATCCGGCGCGCACGCTGTCGCTGGCCTCGGTGTTCTCGACCACCGGGGCGAAGAAGGCGGGGCAGCCGACCTTCCGCGCCAAGCTCAAGCTGATGCGCCCGCCCGCGAAGACGCGGGAGGAGGCGGTGGAGCGGTATCTCGGGATGGTGCGCTTCATCGGCGGCAAGACCTGGGCGGTGGATGAAGGCCGCGCCGCGGAATACGCCGCCGGGGCCTGGGACCGGGGCGGCGAGAACCCGCATGAGGGCGTCGCGCGGCAGATCATGGCGATCCTGAAATCCGGCGACCGGACCGAGGAATTGCGCGCCATCACCGCCCCCACGGTGGTGATCCACGGCGACAAGGACCCGCTGGTGCAGCCCTCGGGCGGACATGCGACGGCGGCGGCGATCCCGGGGGCGGAGCTGGAGATCATCGAGGGCATGGGGCACGACCTCGCCATCGGGTTGTCGCCGCGGCTGGCCGAGCTGGTCGCGCGCAACGCCGCCCGCGCCCGCGCCGGGGCGCGGGACCCCGCCCACGCCGCGCAGTGACGGGACGCGCGGTGACGGGACGCGCGGGCAAGGCCGCCGGGCGCTTCGCGGGCAAGACCGCCGCGGTCACCGGCGCGGGGGACGGCATCGGCCGGGCCCTGGCGCTGGGGCTGGCCGCGCGCGGGGCCAAGGCGGTGGCGGTCAGCGACATCGACGGCGCCGCCGCCGAGGCCACCGCCGCGATGCTGCGCGCGGCTGGGGCCGAGGCCCACGCCGCCACGCTCGACGTCTCGGACGAAGCCGCCATGGGCGCCTGGGCCGAGGACGTGGCCGCACGGTTCGGGACCGTCCACCAGCTCTACAACAACGCCGGAATCGCCTCGGGCGCCTACCCGGTGCTGGACTGCCCCACCGCGGATTTCGACCGGGTGCTGCAGGTGAACCTCTGGGGCGTGATCCATGGCGCCCGCGCCTTCCTGCCGCTGCTGATCGACAGCGGCGACGGCGCGCTGGTCAATATCTCCAGCCTCAACGGGCTGATGGCGCAGTCCAACATGTCCGCCTATTGCACCTCCAAGTTCGGCGTGCGCGGCTTCACCGAGGCGGTGCGGGTGGAGATGCTGCTGGAAAAGAAGCCGGTGCAGGTCGTCGTCGTCCATCCCGGCGGCGTGCGCACCGGCATCGCCGACCGCGCGGCCGCGGAAGCCCGCCGCGCCCGCAACTTCACCCCAGAGGAGGAGGCCCTCGCCGAGGCCCGCCGCAAGGTCTATGTCGAGAAACTGCTGACCATGCCCCCGGACGTCGCTGCGGCCGAGATCCTCTCCGGCGTCGCCCGCGGCCGATCCCGCATCGTGGTGACGCGCAAGGCCCGCTCCCTCGACCGCATGATCCGCCTGGCGCCCGAACGCTACCCGGCGCTGATCGCCGACTGGATCCGCAAGACCTTCGGGGACTGAGGTGAGGGGGGGCCGCGAAAGGCAGGCGGGCCCTACAGCTCCGCCAGCCCCTTCCACACCAGCTGCACCGAGACGACCAGCAGCAGCGCCTGCACGATGCGCATGTAGCTCTCTGGGCTCAGCCGTTTCGTGACCTGGCGGCCGACCATGGTCCCCGCGATGGCCACCGCGCCCATCATCGCCAGCAGCCGCAGCGACGGGATCTCCATCACCCCCGCGGCCCAGTAGGCGGGCAGCTTCGACAGGTTCACCCCGGCGAAGACCAGCACCGCCGTGCCCGCGAATTGCAGGTTCGGCAGCCGCTGGGGGAGCACGAAGCTCTGGAACGGCGGGGCGCCGGAATGGGAGATGTAGCTGGTGATCCCCACCAGCACCCCCCAGAAGGCGCCGCGCGGCGCATCGAAGGGCCGCGCCTGCGTCCCCCCGCGGCGCAGCGCCCGCACCGCCGCCTGCGCGACCGAGGCGATGCCGATCCCGCCGCACAGCAGCGTGGTGAAGGCGACCGAGACATGGGGCGCCGCCAGCGTGGCGACGACCACCCCGAGCAGCGCCGCGGGCAGCAGCACCGCCACGTTGGGCCGCGAGAAATCGCGCCGGAACATCCACAGCGCGGCCATGTCCGAGACGATGAAGATCGGCAGCAGCAGCGCCGCCGCCCGCAGCGGATCGACCCAGAGCGCGAGGAACGGCGCCGCCAGCGACCCGGCCGAGGCGAGTCCGCCCTTGGACAGCCCCACCACGAAGGCGGCGAGCAGGAAGATCAGGTCAAGCTGGCTGAGCAAGGGGCGACGTCCTCTGGGCGGCGGGGGCGGGCGGAAGGGGGCGCCCCCCGCAGCAAGACCACCGAACGCCCCGGCGCGCAACCGCGGCGGCGGCGCGAGGGCCGCGGGCGAAATCGCCTTGGCCGCTTGCGGCAGGCGCCGCGGCTCGGCCCCGCGGGCGGCGCGGGGACCGGCGCGGGCCCCGCGCGGGGCCGCCCGGAGGGGCCGCCCGCGGGGGCCTGAAAATGTGCGCCGCCGCCCCTCGGCCCGGGACGGCGGCGCCGCGCAAGGCCCGGGAACGGCCCGGCCCGCGCATCCCCCGGCGCCCCGTCGCGGGGCGGCGGATCAGACCTCTTCGGGGACCGAGAGGTCGGCCACGTCGCCCTCGACATGGAGCGTCGCGCCGGTGACGGCCTGCAGCTCGTCGAAGGACAGCTGCGGCAGCTTCTCGCGCAGCACGAAGCGCCCGCCCTCGACGTCCACCACCGCGAGCGAGGTGTAGACCCGGGTCACGCAGCCCACGCCGGTCAGCGGCATGGAGCATTCGGCCACCAGCTTCGGGTCGCCCTTCCTCGTGACGTGATCGGTCACCACCGCGACGCGCCTGGCGCCGTGCACCAGGTCCATCGCGCCGCCGACGGCCGGGATGCCGCCCTTGCCGGTGGACCAGTTCGCAAGGTCCCCGTTCTGCGCCACCTGGAAGGCCCCGAGGACCGCCAGGTCCAGGTGCCCGCCGCGCACCATCCCGAAGCTGTCGGCATGGTGGAAGAAGCTCGCGCCCGGGTTCAGCGTGATCGCCTTCTTGCCGGCGTTGATCAGGTCCCAGTCCTCCTCGCCCGGCGCCGGGGCCGGACCGAAATCGAGGATGCCGTTCTCGGTGTGGAACACCGCCTTGCGGCCCGGGGGCTGGTAGCGGGCGATCATCTCGGGAAAGCCGATCCCGAGGTTCACATAGGCGCCGTCGGCGATGTCCTGCGCCGCGCGCCAGGCGATGCGGGCGTTGGAAAGCTGGATCGTGTCGAGCTGGGTCACGGGTACACGGCCTCCGCCTGGTTCAGGGCCTCTTCCTGCTGCGCATCGGGCACATGGACCAGCGCGTCGACGAAGATGCCGGGGGTGACGACATGCTCGGGGTCGATGCCGCCGAGGGGCGCCGCGGTCGAGACCTGCGCGATGCTGTACGCCGCCGCCGCCGCCATCAGCGGGTTGAAGTTCCGCGCCGCCATCCGGTAGGTCAGGTTGCCGTGCGGGTCCCCGGCCTCGGCCTTGATCAGCGCGAAATCCGCCTTCAGCCAGCGTTCCTGCACGTAGTGCTTGCCGTCGAACTCGGCGACCGGCTTGCCGACGGCCAGCTCGGTGCCGTAGCTCGCAGGCGTGTAGAAGGCCGGGATCCCGGCGCCCGCGGCGCGCATCCGCTCCGACAGCGTGCCCTGGGGGATCACCTCCAGCTCCAGCTTGCCCGCGGCATAGGCCTCGTTGAACGCCACCGGGTCCTTGGACCGGGGGAAGGAGCAGATCAGCTTGCGCACCCGCCCCTGTTCGATCAGCGCGGCGAGGCCGACATGCCCGTTCCCGGCATTGTTGTTGATGACCGTCAGGTCCTTCGCGCCCTGGTCGATCAGCGCGTGGATCAGCTCGATGGGCGAGCCGGAGCCGCCGAAGCCGCCGATCATCACCGTCGCGCCGTCGGGGATCGCGCTCACGGCCTCGGCCGCCGTGGCGATGCGCTTGTCCATGCGTTTCTCCCTCCTGATGTTTCGGTCAGGAATATGGGGGCGGCGCGGGCGCGGGAAAGCGGTTTCGGTCGCATGTCGACATTTGTTCGCGATGCGGATAGCGATGGTCGCATGGCGACCGAAACGCGCGACTACGTGGCCTCGCTGGCCAAGGGATTGCGGGTGCTGGCGGCCTTCGGGGCCGAGCATCCGAGGCTGTCGGCCTCCGCCGCCGCCGCGCGCGCGGGGCTGGACCGGGCGTCGGCGCGCCGATCCCTGCTGACCCTCGTGGCCGAGGGCTACGCCGAGTTCGACGGCAAGTTCTTCACCCTGACCCCGCGGGCGCTGCGCCTCGGCATGGGCGCGCTGGCGGCGCTGCCGCTTCCGGCGGTGGTGCAGCCCTGGCTCGACCAGCTGGCCGAACGGATCGGGCAGAGCTGTTCGGTGGCGATCCTGGACGAGGGGGAGATCGTCTACCTGGCCCGCGCAGCGCAGAAGCGGGTGATGTCGATCGGGCTGATGCCCGGCTCGCGCCTTCCGGCGCATTGCACCTCGATGGGCCGGGTGCTGCTGGCGGCCCTGCCCGAGGCCGAGGCGCGGGCGGCGGTGGAGGGCTCGGACCTCTCGCCGCGCACCCCGTTCAGCGTGACGGACCCCGAGGAGGTGATGGCCCGGATCGCGGCCGCCCGCCGCGACGGGCACGCGCTGATCGACCAGGAGATCGAGCTGGGGCTGCGCTCGCTCGCCGTGCCGGTGCTGGACGGGCGCGGGCGGGTCGTGGCGGCGCTGAATACCGGGATGGCGGCGACGGCGGAGCGGGCCGAGACGTTGCTGGAGGCCTACCTGCCCGAGCTGACGCGGGTGCAGGCGGGGCTGCGCCGGGTGCTGTAAGGGGGCCGCCCGCCCCTCTCCTTGGGGGGGAGGGTCGGAGGCGGCCCCGCTGGCGTCAGTCGGCCACGATGAAGGCGTTCGGGCCGTCCATCTGCACCAGGATCAGGCAGTCGCCCGGGCCGCGGCAGCGGTCGCCGTGGTTCTCCAGCTTCGGCTGGAAGGCGTAGGAGCCGGGGGTGACGATGCGCTCGGTCCCGTCGGTCTCGGTATGCACCCAGGTCCCCTGGATCGCGACGGCGTTGTAGTTCGCCGTGTGGTGGTGCAGCGGCGCGGCGGCCCCCGCCTCGATCTTCACGATCATCGCGAAGGGCCCGGTCGCCCAGTCGCCCCAGAGCAGCCCGAACGAGATGCCGGGCGCGCCCTCGGCGAACTCGATGTCGTCGAAGGCGGTGAAATCGTCGGCCAGGGCCGGGGCTGCGCCGAGGCCGGACAGGGCCCCGACGAGCCCCAGGGCGGCGGCGGCGCCGGCGGATTTCAGGCGGGCGGTCATTTTCAGGCGGGCGGTCATCGGGTCTCTCTCCTGTGCGCGAACGGCGGCGTCGGGCCGGGCGGCCGACGGGAAAACCGCCGTTTCGGTGTTTCAGGAGTTACGGCGCCGAAAATAACCAGTCAATTATCGTTACAAAGGTTATCACGCACTTGGGAAAGGAGATGCCGCTGGCGTGAGGGGTAACTTGCCCGAAGCCCTTTCTCCGGTTATGCCCGCAGGGCGGCGCGCCCCGGCGCCGACCGGAGCGGGAGACGCGCCCATGACCGACGACACCCGCAGCGCCGGCGCGCCCCGCCCCGATCCGTTCCTGGTCGCGGATCACCCGGCGCTCGACTTCCTCAACAGCGTGGCCGCGCCCTGGGGCGAGGAGATCGAGTGGATCGAGACCGGCGCCGATCTGACGGCCTGGATGGTCGCGGCCGGGCTGCTTTCGCGCGAGGAGGCGGAGGGCCTGCCCGCGGGTCCCGCGCTCGACGCCGTGGCGGCGGCGGCGCGGGGGCTGCGCGACTGGTTCCGCGGCTTCGTCGCCGCCCATGCCGGGCGCGGGCTGGACGCGGAGGCGGCCGCGGCGCTCGGCCCGTTGAACGAGATCCTGGCCCGCGACGCCGCGTTCCAGTCCATCGTGCCCGCCGAGGAGGACGCCGCCCGCCCCGGCGCGCCGAGCTGGCTGCGGATGCGGCGCTGGCGCGGGCCGGACGACCTGCTTCTGCCGATCGCCGAGGCGATGGGCGAGTTGATCTGCGACGCGGATTTCAAGCTGGTGAAGAACTGCGAGGGGCCGAGCTGCACGCTGTGGTTCCTCGACACCACCCGCAATCACAAGCGGCGCTGGTGCACGATGGCGGTCTGCGGCAACCGCGCCAAGGCGGCGGCCTTCCGGGCGCGCAGGGGCAAGGCGGGCTGAGGGCGCGCCCCCACGCGCCGCGGGTCGGAGCCTGGCGCCCGCCGCGCCCCGGCGCGGCGCGGGCGGGCGAGCGGGGGCCTTGCGCCCCCCGAGACCGCCCGCCCCCGGGGGGGGGGGCGCGGTGGCGGTGGCCGCCGCCGGGCGCGGCGGGTTCCCGGGCGCCGCGG